>CAXMQD010000541.1:0-14175 GCA_964194965.1 uncultured Acidimicrobiia bacterium
TAAATATTAAGATATATAGTAACAAATATTTACTATATTTAATTATTTATTGACAATTATAATTAAATCGGCAATGTTTTTCTTACCTCATTCTGAATGTTCGGTGATTACGGGCAGTTGAACCAAGGAGCGAAGAACAGGACCAGGACGGCCACAGGTATTGCTTCAGGCATCGCAGCGATCATCGTATTCGTGGGCGCTTTTCTGCTCGCGCCCCAGGCAGGCTATGCTCAGGAAGTTCCCGAGTGCGACGGCGACGAAGAGACCATCATCACCGCGACCGGGATCAAGATCACGACTTGCAATTGGGATCTGGACGACGCCCCCATCAATGAGGAGGCGGTCGGTCTCGCCCCTTCAAATAATATTCACACTTTATGTGGATGTGAATATACAACAGAGAATATCCCCGTGAAGGAGTTCTCAAAATATGGCATCAAGACGATAAATTGCGCCAAAGTGGATACAGCCAACAATAAAAATACAACACTCCAAGCGCGGACCGGTAAACTCACTGTCCCGGTAAATCTTACTAGTAGTGCAGTCACGTCAAACGGTTTCGGAGACAACGAAGATTTGTGCCTACTTTCCCTAACCAAAGGTAGGTTCAAATCTAGGAGCATCATAGTGCAGAATTTATCTGAGGCAGCCATCGATGTGTGTCGAGCCGACATTGAGGCTTACGACGCCGCCAATCTCGGCGGAAATTGCCCTTAGTTTAGGTCATCGACAAACAACCAGCCGCTGCCGGACCATACGGACTCCCGCCACCGCGTGCGTAATCCATGAGGGTGCCAGGTTTGCAGGCAGCCTCGGCATCGGCGGGTGAGGAGGCCCGTAGCCGCTTCCGGCGGCAGTGCGGCTCCGGCCCATCCGACCCAACGCCGCACATACAATCCTAGCCGGGCGGAGGCGTAAACCTCCCCCGGTCCTGCTCGTAAAGCTGGATCGCGCGGGCGACGAACTGTTCGATGCAACACAGGCGTTAATTCATTGTGCCGGCGTTTCGGCAGAATATCGAACCGAAACGCGACCGGTCAGTCGGGCTGGGCGTGCTCGGCTAGGGAGCGGCGCGGGGTGCCGCGTGCGGAATTCGGGTCGCCGTCCGGGGAGCCGAGAGATATTCGGTCGACCATCAGGCCTTCTAGCTGCCTCTCCCGTATTGTAGGCGCCACCATGTCCCGCCCCCCGCGGGTGCCCGAACACCGGCGGCTGGCGCATTTGGCAATCATCGAATATACGAACGATACCAAGTCTCGATCTCCGCCGCTTACCCTATCGAGAATTAGGGCAGGGCATGATACGATTTTACGTCTTCTCTCCGCACACCCGGCAGATGCTGGCTTGGGAACAAGGAGTTGCACCGTGCCTGACGAAATCAATCCTGACCCGCGGCCGGCATCGGGAAGTCGAGGGCACCATCATCTGGGTAGTTCTCTTGAGAATGGGATCAAGAGCCTGCCACACGAGTTCGGCCTGTTCGACGCGGATGGCCATTTGATGGTCGCCAGCAAAGGATTGGCAGAACGCTGCGAGTCCGATGCCGATCGGCTGATCGGCATAAAGTTTGATGAGCTATTGCAGCGCTTGGTGCCGAGTATTGCCTCCGTGGATGGAGCCGGAACCATAGGGTCAAATCCTACCTCACAAGGCATTGCCGAGCGGCTCCTGGAGGCCGAGACAGAGGCAATCGAGATTGAATTTTGCAATGACGATCGGCGCCTCTTGAGGATACATCCGACGCCCGAAGGCGGCCGTATCTTGGAATGCGGTGACATTTCCGGCCAGCGGAAGGCTGAAAGATCCGCTCTTTACAAGAACGAGTCGGTTCGATGGATCCTCGATGCATGCCCCCTGCCGCTGGCGATGATACGGCTGAGCGACTCGGCGATTCTTTACGAGAGCCCGGCGAACAAAGCCCTGTTTGGGGAAGGCCGAGATACCAAAGCCAGATACGCGGGTGTCTATGACGTCGATCCATCAGAGCGTAAAACCTATATGGAGCGGCTACATCGCGACGGCTTCGTGAATAATTTCGAGATCCGATTCAAGAAATTGGATGGCAAGGAGTTCGTCGCCGCACTTTCAGGGCGCGTGATCGAGTTTGAAGGTGAAGAATTCATCGTTTCGGGCGTTGTCGATCTCACGGATATCAAGAAACGGGAAATAGAGCTCCATCGCGCCCACGAAACGCTCGATGACGCGATCGAATCGCTCTCGGAGGGACTCGTTCTCTATGATTCCAACGATCGCCTGGTCCTGTGCAACTCGCAATACAAGGCGTTCCACCACGGCAGCGAGGACCTGCTGGTTCGCGGCGCCGCTTGGCGGGATGTGACCAGGGCGCGCGGCGAGCGGGGGCTTTTCACCGAGGCGGCCGGACGACTTGACGAATGGCTCGAAGGGCAGATCGCCCAACGTGGCGTCGCGAGCCATCAGGAGTTCGCTTTTTCCGACGGGCGATGGTTCGAGTACTCGCATCGCGTCACTCGGCAGGGCGGCTTTGTGTCAACTTGGCGCGATATCACCAAAAGGAAGGAGATGGAAGAGGCCTTGCGCGAAAGCGAGGAACGGGTGCGCCGTGTGCTCGAGGCCTGTCCCGCGCCAATCACCATGAACCGTCTCGAAGACGGGACGATCATTTATGAGACCCCGGCGATGCAGAAGCTGTTCCGGTACGACAAACTCGAGGACGTTGTGTCGGCGAAGGACCGCTGGGCGAATCTGGAAGATCGGCAACCCTTTATCAAGTGCTTGCAGCGCACGGGTTCGGTCGACGCGATGGAAGCGCGGTACAAGAAGGCCAATGGCGAAGAATTTACCTGCGCATTGTCCGCCCGTCTGATCCAATATCAGGGCGAGGAGGTCATCGTCTCGACCCTGTTCGATTTGACGGATCGCCGCTCGGCCGAAGTCGAGCTGGCCCAGCAGCGCGAGAGGCTTCATCAAGCCGAGAAACTAAGCGCCTTGGGCGAGCTCTTGGCCGGGGTTTCGCACGAGCTCAACAATCCGCTTTCGGTGCTCGTCGGGCAGGCCGCCATGCTGCGGGAATCGGCGCCCGATGAGCGCACGACCGCGCGCGCCGAAAAAATCGGTAAAGCCGCCAATCGTTGTGCGGGAATCGTCAAGACATTTCTTGCCATGGCGCGCCAGGAGCCGGGCGAGACGGTGCCGGTCGATCTCCACAGCGTCATCGAAGGCGCGCTCGACATGACCGCCTACTCACTTCGCACCTGCGGGATCGAGGTTTCGATGAGGATGGCGAAAGAATTACCGAATGTTATCGCCGACCCGGATCAAATGCGCCAAGTCTTCACCAATTTAATTGTCAACGCGCAACATGCCCTGCAGGACCTCGACGGACCGCGCAAGCTGCGAATTACCACGTCATACCGCAAGAAGAGCGATCAAGTGGCGATCAAAGTCAAAGATAACGGTCCTGGCATCGCCGCAGACGTCAAATACCGGATCTTCGAACCCTTCTACACGACCAAGGATGTCGGAGCCGGGACCGGTATCGGCCTCGCCCTCTGTCACCGGATCGTCACGGAGCACGGCGGCACCATCGTGGTGGAGAGCGCCCCGGGCGAAGGGGCGGTTTTCGCGATCCTGCTGCCCCGCGCAATACAGCAACGCCGCTCGGCCACGGCGGCGCGGCCTGGCGGGAGGAAGGCGGCGAAATACCGCGTGCTGGTCGTGGATGACGAGGCCGACGTCGGTCAAACCATCTCCGAACTTCTGGAACATGACGGGCACAGCGTTGAGGTCGCCGGTTCGGGACAAGCGGCGCTGGAGATGACGAAACAAGGTTTTTATGATGTGATTCTAAGCGATATCCGCATGCAGGGGATGGACGGGCCTAGCTTCTACCACGCCCTCGGCGACAGTAATCCGGACCAAATCGCCGGCCTGGCGTTCATCACCGGCGATACCCTGAGCCCTCGGGTCAAGGAGTTTCTCGATGCCTCCGAGCGGCCCTATTTGGAAAAGCCCGTCATGCCGAAGGACCTGCGCGAGCTAGTCGACCTCCTGATGCGGCATAGATGATGCTTCCGGTGATCACACAATAGCGCGTGCAGGCTCATCGATTCGATGGGTGGCGAAGCGGACGTCCGGACCGGCGTTTCGGCGCAATCCCGACCCGAAATCCGGCCGCTCAGTCGGGCTGGGCGTGCTCGGCTAGGGAGTGGCGCGGGGTGGCGCCGGTGGTCATCGGGTCGCTGGGCGGAACGCCGAGGGATTTGCGGTAGACCACCAGGCTCTCCAGGATCCGCTGGACGTAGTTGCGGGTCTCGTTGAAGGGGATGCTCTCGATCCAGTCGACCGGGTCGACCTCCGGGGTCCGGGGATCGCCGAAGTCCTTCATCCAGCGGTTCGCCCGCCCCGGCCCGGCATTGTAGGCGGCCAGCGCCAGGATGTAGGAGCCGCCGTATTTTTCGATCAGGCCGGCCAGGTAGAACCGGCCCAGGCGCAGGTTGTACTCCGGATCGCTGAGCAGCTTCTTGCGGCTATAGCCGACCTTGACTTGGCGCGCCACCCGCCGCGCCGTGCCCGGCATGAGCTGCATCAAACCGCGGGCGCCGGCGCGGCTGATGGCGCCGCTGTAGAATTCGCTTTCCTGCCGAATCACCGCCAGCACCAGGGCCGGTTCGGGGCTTCGGGTCTTGGCCAGCCGGCGCGCGGGAAACAGCTCGTCGAACAGAACCACGCCGGCGCCGCGGGCTTCCTTGGCCATGCGCACGGCGATATCCGGCCGGCCCTGGCGCTGGGCCAGTTCGGCGACCAGGACGAAATCCTCGGCGGTCGCGGCCAGTGCCTTGAGGCGCAGCAGGAAGTGCTCGTGCAGCTCGACCTCGCCGAGCGCGCCGAGCAGGCGCACGACTTGCACGATTTCCCGGCCATCGAAGGCGGCGCGCGCCACGGCGTCCGGCGCCGGCCCCGCCGCGGTCTCGATCGCGGCCTCCTGGCTCAGGCGCCGGCCGGCCATCTGGCCGTAGAAGGTGGTGCCATGCAGGGCCGCCGTCAGGTACCAGTCCTCGGCCTTGGCCTGCCAGTCGGCGCCGGCGTCACCTGCTTCCAAGATCCGGGCGGTCTCGCCGGCCCAATAGGCGCCGCGGGCCAAGCTGATCGGCGAGCGGACGCCCCGATGCAAGCGCTCGAAGTGGCGATAGGCCGCCTCGGGCCGGTCCAAGGAGCGCAGCGCGAGCCAACCGGCCAGCCACTCGCCCTCGGCGAAGCCCAGGCCCTCGGTCAGGCCGTGGCCGGCGGCGATCCGGTAGGCGACCGCGAGATCGCCTGCCTTGTAGGCTTGGCGCGCGGCCCATTTGCGCAGCGGCCACCAACGCTTCGGGTGGGGCGCGTCGGGCATCGGCGGGTCGAGCAGTTCGATCACGCCGTCGTAGCGGTTCTTGCGTTGGCGCCAGCGGGCGCGCTCGTAGACCAAGCCGGGATCGCGTTTGAGCTCCTGGGGCACTTGCCGGATCGCATAGTCGACACCGGGGCTGCGCCGGGCCAGCGCCATGCGGGCTTCGGCGAGGGCGGCGTGACCCTTGCCCAGGCGCCGCGCCTGGCGCTTGGCCTGCCGGAACTTGCCTTGCCAGAGCAGGCGGTCGAGCCGGGCCAAGTGGTCCGTGCGCCGCAGCTGCTTGGCGAAGTGCTTGCGGAACGCCCGCTCGTCGCGGCTGGCGAAATCGCCGTCGATCCAGGTCTTGCGGATCAACGCGGTGGCGCGTTCGGTCTCGCCGCTCCGCTGCAGCGCCTCGGCATAGCGCCGGGCGCCGTTCGGGCTGACCGCGGGATGGGCCTCGAACCAGGCCAGCACCCGGGCGTCCGGAAGATTCTTGGGCATAACCCGCTCGGCGTTGCGCAGCAACGCGCGCTGGCCCGGCCAGTCCGGATTATTGTCGAGGAAACGGGCAAGTTCGCCGAATTTTCCGCGCGGCCGGTCGCTGGTCATTTCGTGCCAGCGAATGATCTTGGCGGGCAGGCGGTTCTTGGCCTTTCGGGCGTGCTGGCGCGCTTTCACGTAGCGCTGCCGGTCGAGCTCGTGGAAGGCGGCGCCATAGGCCTTACGGTCGGCCGCCGACAGCAGGACATCGGCACCCGGCACCGGCTTGGTGGTGTTATGGGCCCAGGCCGGCGGAATTGAAATCGGAACGGCCGCCAACCAAGCGGCCAAAGCCGCGATGTAAACGCTCTTTTTCATGCTTGTACGATTCACCGGCGGTTGTTCCAAAGAGGTTAACCTAGCGAGTGAAAGTTTATCAAGAATTGACGCTATTGGGCGTTTGGGAAGAATTTCAATGTCTTGCCGGCCTTTGCCGCAGGGGCTATGGTCGGAATTCGCGGGCAGCGGGCCCGCATTGCCATACCTGCGCAGGAGGAGGGCGGAACCATGTCCGGCCCGATGTTCAAGGGTTCCATCACGGCCCTCATCACGCCGTTCGAAAACGGCCGGGTCGACGAATCCGCGTTTCAGAAGTTCGTGCAGTGGCAAATCGACCAGGGCACGGACGCGGTCGTGCCCTGTGGGACCACTGGCGAATCGCCGACCCTGTCCCACGACGAGCACATGCGCGTCACCGAGCTGTGCGTCGAGGTGGCCGCGGGCAAGGTCCCGGTCATCGCGGGCGCCGGGTCCAATTCCACCGCCGAGGCGGTCAGCCTGACCCAACACGCCAAGCGGGCCGGCGCCGATGCCGCCCTGGTGGTGACGCCCTACTACAACAAGCCGACCCAGGAGGGCCTGTACCGGCATTACAAGGCGATCCATGACGCGGCCGATATTCCGATCGTAATCTACAACATCCCGGGCCGCAGCATCGTCGACATGTCGGTTCAGACCATGGCGCGCCTGGCCGAGCTGCCCAATATCGTGGGCGTCAAGGACGCGACCGCCGATCTGACCCGTCCGGCCAAGACCCGGGGCGCGATCGACGCCGATTTCACCCAGCTCTCCGGCGAGGACGCCACCATCGTGCCGTTCCTGGCCCAGGGCGGGCACGGTTGCATCTCGGTGACCGCCAACGTCGCGCCGCGCCACTGCGCGGATTTGCACGACGCCTGGCAGAAGCGCGATTTCGAGACGGTCGAGCGGATCAACGATCGCTTGATGCCGCTGCACGAGGCGCTGTTCGTGGAGAGCAGTCCGGGCCCGGTCAAATACGCCGCCAGCCAGTTGGGCTTGTGTGACAACCGCCTGCGCCTGCCGATGATCCAAGTGACCACGGAGACCGAGAACAAGGTGCGGGACGCCATGACCCACGCCGGTCTCATCAACTAGCACGACCCCGACCAACACGGACTCCCGGAGCGGCCATGTCAGCCGGCGCCCAGCGGCCGATCGCGCAGAATCGCAAGGCGCGTCACGAATACTTCATCGAGTCGACCCTCGAGGCCGGTGTGATGTTAACCGGTAGCGAGGTCAAGTCGCTGCGCCAGGGACGTTGCTCGATCGGCGAGGCTTACGCGCACGAAAAAGACGGTGAGCTGTACCTGCGCGGCATGCACATCTCGCCCTACAACGCCGCGAACAAACAAAATCACGAACCGCTACGGCCGCGAAAGCTGCTGGTCCACCGCCGCGAGTTGGTCAAGTTGCTCGACCAAGTTCAACGTGGCGGCAACACCCTGGTGCCGCTATCGATTTATTTCAACGAACGCGGAATTGCGAAGATCGAGCTTGCGCTCTGCCGCGGCAAGCGCAAGGCCGATAAGCGCCAGACCGAGAAGAAGCGCGACTGGGCGCGTCAGAAAGCCCGGCTCCTGCGCGAGCAGGGTTGAGCCGGGGGGGCTACCCGAGGCGCGCCGTGAGCGTCGCGAAAACCGCCTCGAACATTTTGGTCGTCAGGCGGCCGGTGTTGGTGTTGTAGCGCGAGCAATGGTAGCTGTCGGCGAGCAGCAGGCCGCCAGGGAGTTCGTGCTGGACGCCGTGGCCGAAACGGCAGTGGCTCTTGCGGTGGCCGAGCGCGGCCAGGACCTCGCCGTGAGCCAGGGTCCCGAGCGCCAGCACCGCTTCGAGCCGGGGCAGGGCGCCGAGCTCGGCACTCAGGAACGGCCGGCAGGTCTTGGATTCCTCGGTGGTCGGCTTGTTCTCCGGCGGCACGCAGCGCACCGCGTTGGTGATCCGGCAGTCGATCAACACCAGGCTATCGCCGGCATGGCGCCCATAAGTGCCGCCGGCCAACCCGAACTTTTTCAAGGTTGCATAGAGCAGGTCGCCGGCATGGTCGCCGGTGAAGGGGCGGCCGGTCTGGTTGGCGCCCTTGAGGCCCGGGGCGAGACCGACGATCAACAGGCGCGCATCAAGCGGGCCGAACGAGGCGACCGGCGCGTTGTGGAAGCTGGGGTGGCGCGCGCGGTTGGCGTCGCGGAATCCGGCCAAGCGCGGACAGAGGCGGCAGTCGACCGCCGGTGCCATCACCGTCATGGGGACGCGGCCGCGCGCCCGGTCAGGCCGGCTGGTTCTCGTAGTAGTCCTCGTCCTCCTCTTCGTCCTCCTCCTCGTCCTCGTCGATCGGCTCGTCGTCGTATGGCTCCTCGTCCTGGGGCACATGGGCGCGCGTCCGCGGATGGTCGCGCCGCATCGCGCGCTCGATGTCTTCCTGCAAATCGGTGATGTCGACGAAAAGGTCGGCCTGGCGGCGCAGCTCGTCGGCGATCATGGCCGGCTGGGAGCGGACCGTGGAGACCACCGTGACCCGCACGCCCTTGCGCTGCACCGCTTCGACCAGGCGGCGGAAATCGCCGTCGCCGGAGAACAGCACGATATGATCCAGGTGCTGGGCCATCTCCATCACGTCGATGGCCAGCTCGATGTCCATGTTGCCCTTGATCTTGCGCCGCCCGGCGGCGTCGGTGAACTCCTTGGTCGGCTTGGTCACCATGGTGTAGCCGTTGTAGTCGAGCCAATCGACCAGCGGGCGGATGGGCGAGTAGTCCTGGTCCTCGATCAGCGCGGTGTAGTAGAACGCCCGAATCAGATTGGTTTTGCCGGAGAACAGCTCCAGCAGGCGCTTGTAATCGATATCGAACCCGAGAGCCCTGGCGGTAGCGTAGAGATTAGCGCCGTCGATGAATAGCGCAACGCGCTCTTGTGGATAAAACTTCATGATAACCCCTATGAAGAAGAATATGCATAACAGATTCAATAGATTACCAGACGGGCGATGAGCCCGCCCATGGCAATCTCCCAGTTTCCGGCGGCCCAGTTTCCGGCGGCTATGCACCGGTGCTTCAGCACATTATTTAAGATTTGCTTGCGCGACCGCAAGACCTTCATGCGGGGCTCGTGAAAACATGATTGTGATCGGCCTGGGCGCCAACCTGTCAAGCCCGCGCTACGGCGGCCCGCGGAAGGCTTGCGAGGCCGCGCTCGACGCCCTGCGCGCCGCCGGGATCGAGGTTTTGCGCCGGTCGCGCTGGTATCGCAGCGCGCCGGTGCCGGCCTCGGACCAGCCCTGGTTCGTCAACGCCGTGGCCGAGGTCCGGACCGGCCTTTCAGCAGCCGAATTGCTCGACTTACTGCACGGGATCGAGCGGGAGATGGGCCGCGTGCGCCGGGTCCGGGACGAGGCCCGGGTCATCGATCTGGACCTCCTGATTTACGGCGAGACCATTAGCGGGCCGGGCGAGACTCCGGTCTTGCCCCATCCCCGCCTGGCCGAGCGCGCCTTCGTGGTGCTGCCCCTGGCCGAATTGGCCCCGGACTGGCGCCATCCGGGCAGCGGCCGGAGGCTTCAAGAGATGATTCGGGCCTTGCCGGCGGACCAGCGGGCCGAAGCCATCGAGTGACTGGCCCAAGGGGATGATTCGGCCGGCCCCCATATCGCCTTGCCATCGGCCCTCGCCGACCATATATTTTAGGCGGCTCGGGGCGCGGACCCCGATTCCCTCAATAATTTCCGGAGTTTTGACGTAGATGGCCCGCGTAACGGTTGAAGACTGTGTCCTTAAAGTGCCGAATCGGTTCGATCTGGTGATGGTGGCCGCGCAGCGGTCCCGCGAAATCTTGGCCGGCGCGCCCCTGACCCTGGAGCGCGACAACGACAAAAACCCGGTGGTCGCGTTACGGGAGATTGCCGAGGAATCGGTCTCCATCGAGGAGCTGAGCGACTCCTTGATCCAGGGCATGCAGCGGCACGTCGAGATCGACCAGCCGGAGGAAGAGCCTCAGGATTTCGAGATGTCCGTCATCGCCATGAGCGCCGAGGTCGCAGGCGAGGGAACGCCAGGCACGGACAGCATGATCATGGGCGAATCCAGCACGGAAGCGAAATCCAGCGATGAGGGCGCCGACGAGGTGGCCGGCGGGCCGGAAGACGGCGAGACCGACAAGACCTAGATCATAAGAGGCGCGCGGAGCCGCCGCATCCGCCGCGCCGGAGATTTCGTGGGAACGGTCGCGCAGACGCCACATGATGCGGCAAGTCGAATTAGTCGAGCGTATCAAGGCCTACGATCCGGGTGCGGACGAGGATTTGGTCAACCGCGCCTACGTCTACGCCATGAAGCTGCACGGCAAGCAGACCCGGGAATCGGGCGACCCCTATTTCTCCCATCCGATCGAGGTCGCCGGTATCCTGACCGACCTCAAGCTCGACGAGAGCTCGATCGTTACCGCGCTGCTTCACGATCTGGTCGAGGACACGGATACCTCGCTGGACGACATAGAGCGCTTGTTCGGCAAGGAAATCGCCCGCCTGGTCGACGGCGTAACCAAGCTGACCCGCCTGGAGTTGCAGTCTGAACAGAGCCGGCACGCGGAGAACTTCCGCAAGCTGGTGCTGGCGATGTCCGAGGACATCCGGGTGTTGCTGGTCAAGCTGGCCGACCGCCTCCACAACATGCAGACGCTTCACTACGTGCAATCGCCCGAAAAGCGGCGCCGGATCGCGCGCGAGACCATGGAGATCTATGCCCCGCTGGCCGAGCGAATCGGCATGCAACGCTTCAAGGACGAGCTACTGGACCTATCCTTCGCCGAGCTCAATCCGGATGCGCGCGCCTCGATCCTGGCGCGGCTCGAGTTCCTCAAGGGCCACGGTGACGACCTGCCGCCGCGGATCATCGACCAGTTGAAGCGCGGGCTGGCGGAGGAAGGTGTCGAGGCCTGGGTCTCGGGGCGCATGAAGACGCCCTATTCGATCTGGTCCAAGATGCGGCACAAGGACGTCGCATTCGAGCAGCTTTCCGACATCATGGCATTCCGCATCGTGGTCGCCGGCGTGCCCGAGTGCTATCGGGCGCTCGGTGCCTTGCACGGCCATTACCCGGTCGTGCCCGGCCGCTTCAAGGATTTCATCTCGACCCCCAAGCCCAACGGCTACCAGTCGGTGCACACCGGTTTGATTGGCCCGGAGCGCCAGCGCATCGAAATCCAGATTCGGACCCGCGATATGCACGATGTCGCCGAGTTCGGGGTCGCGGCGCACTGGAAATACAAACAAGGCGACTTCAAAATCGATGGCCGCCAGTACCGCTGGTTGCGCGAGCTGCTCGAAATTTTGGAACACGCCTCGAACCCCGAGGAGTTCCTCGAGCACACCAAGCTCGAAATGTTCCAGGATCAAGTCTTCTGCTTCACCCCGAAGGGCGATTTGATCGCGCTGCCGGGCGGGGCAACGCCGGTCGATTTCGCCTACGCGGTGCACTCCGAGGTCGGCGATACCTGCGTCGGCGCCAAGGTCAATGGCCGAATTTTGCCGTTGCGCAACAAGCTGCAGAACGGCGATCAGGTCGAGATCCTCACCTCGAAGGCCCAGACGCCGTCGCCCGATTGGGAAAAATTCGTCGTCTCGGGCAAGGCCAAGGCGCGCATCCGCCGCTTCGTCCATCTCAAGGAGCGTGAACAGTACGGCGAACTGGGCCGCCAGATGCTGCAAAAAGCGTTTCGGGAGGAGGACTACGAGTTTACCGAAAAGGCGCTCGCCGGGGTGCTCAAGAAATTCCGCTGCACTAGCGTGGACGAACTCTGTACCCTGGTCGGCAAGGGAAATCACACCGCCCGCGAGGTCTTGGTGGCGGTGTTCCCGGGCGTCAAGCAGGTGGCCCGCTCGATGCGGGTTTGGCCGTTCCGGCGCGGCCGCGGGCGCGGCGACAAGGCCAAGAAATCCAAACTGCCGATCAAGGGCCTAATCCCCGGGATGGCGGTGCATTACGCACAGTGTTGCCACCCGCTGCCGGGCGAGCGCATCGTCGGCATCGTGACCACCGGCAAGGGGGTCACGGTCCATACCATCGACTGCGAGACCCTCGAGAGCTTTCAGGATACGCCAGAACGTTGGGTCGACATCGCCTGGGAGGTTGACGAGGATTCCGAGGCGCTGATTGGGCGGCTTCACTTGATGGTCGCCAACGAACCGGGCAGCCTTGGCGATCTCTCGACGATTATCGGCAAGAATCACGGCAACATCAGCAACCTCAAGATCACCAACCGCTCGGTGGATTTTTTCGAAATGCTGGTCGATGTCGAGGTTCAGGACGCCAAGCACTTGAACGACATCATTGCCGCGCTTCGAGCGACCCCGGTAATCATCTCGGTCGAGCGGGCGCGCCGTTGATTATGACGATTCGACGTTCGATGCGCGCCGGCCGCGCCGGCACGCGGGCCTGAGATCGGGACCCGGCCATGTTCGGACGCCGCAATCCGCTTCCCGTCCACCACCGGGTCTGGTCCGTCGTCTGGCCCAAGGCCGGCTGGCGCCGCGCGTCGCGCTATATGGCGCATCGGGTTCGGCGCCTGCCCGGGACGCCCTATCGCATCGCCGCCGGGGTCGCCAGCGGCGCGGCGGTGTCGTTCACCCCATTCATCGGATTACACTTTGTCGCGGCAGCGCTGCTCGCCTTGCTGTTGCGCGGCAATGTGGTGGCCTCGGCGATCGGCACGGCGGTGGGCAATCCTTGGACATTTCCCTTCATCTGGACCTGGATCTATACCCTGGGCCAGTGGTTGATGGGCGCCGACGCCGCTTCCGACTTTCCCGCGACCCTCGATATGGACTACATTTTCGAACGGCCCTTGGACGTTCTCTGGCCCATGACCTTGGGCGCGTTGCCGACCGCGGTGGTCGTCTGGATCGTGATCTTCTGGCCGGTCCGCGGGGCGGTCGCGGAGTATCAGCATGTCCGGCACCTCCGCATACGCCGGAAAGTGCGGGCTAGGCTCGCCAAGCGGGATGCGATTCGGCTGGCCGAACGGTTGCGGGTCGCCGCGGCGGCCAGCCGGAATCAGGAGGAAGCATGAATCAGAATTATCTGCGTCTCGGCGTGAACATCGACCACGTGGCGACCATCCGGAACGCCCGCGGCGGTGGCCACCCCGATCCGGTGCGCGCGGCGCGCCAGGCGGCGGCGGCCGGCGCCGACGGCATCACCGCGCATCTGCGCGAGGACCGGCGCCACATCTCCGACGATGACATCTCGCGCCTGATCGACAACATCGACCTGCCGCTCAATCTGGAGATCGCGGCGACCGAGGAAATGCTCGACATCGCCCTGCGCCACCAGCCACACGCGGCCTGCATCGTCCCGGAGAAGCGCCAGGAGGTCACCACGGAGGGCGGGCTCGACGTGGCCGGGGGACACAATCACCTGACGTACTACGTCAGCAAACTGCGTGAATCCAATATTCGGGTGTCGCTCTTCGTCGACCCGGACATCGCCCAGCTCGAGGCGTCGGCGGCCTTGCGGGCGCCGGTGGTGGAGCTTCACGTCGGCGCCTATTGCGAGGCCTATCTCGAGGACCGCGCCGGCGCCAAGACCCAGGCCGAGTTGGCGCGCATCGTTGCGGCGGCGGAGGCCTGCGCGCGTCTGGGCCTGGAGTGCCACGCCGGCCACGGCTTGACCTTCGACACCGTGGCGCCGGTGGCGGCGATCCCGCAGGTGATGGAATTGAACATCGGCCACTTCCTGATCGGCGAGGCGATTTTCTGCGGCCTCGACGCCTCGATCAAGCGCATGCGCAGCCTCATGGACCAGGCGCGGGCCGAGGCCGGCGGCGCGCGCAGCGCATGAGCCGGGACCGAACGACATGATCATCGGCCTGGGCAACGACCTGATCGATATCCGCCGCGTCGAGAAGACCCTCGAACGCTTCGGATCCCGTTTTACGGAGCGGGTGTTCACGCCGGTCGAGCAAAAGAAATCCGACCGGCGCGCGGCCCGGGCCGCCAGCTA
>CAXMQD010000542.1:0-1686 GCA_964194965.1 uncultured Acidimicrobiia bacterium
GCGGCGGCACGTCCGGTCCCAAACGCAGCTCGGGCCGCATGCCCGAGGTCGGCCGCCCGCCGGCCTCGCGCACGGCGAGCTGGCGCAGCCGGCACTGCCAGCCGAGAAAGTGGTCGCGCAGCGCCGCCTGGGCCGCTTCCAAGCGCACCACCTGTCCGGTTTCTTCACCGCCGGTATCGCTCATGGGGACCATCTTGCTAGGTATCTAGGTATTAGGCGCGGCGCGCGACCGCGCCGGTATCGCCCGTGTCCGGAGCTTCGAAGTCCCGGTCGTGGTCCAGCGCCGGGATCATGGCGCGCGCCTTGGCGACCTCGGCCAGGTCGATCTTCGCGGTGATGTAGCCGGTCTCGGCACCGCCCTCGGCCAGCACCCGGCCCCAGGGATCGACGATCAGCGAATGGCCGTAGCTCTCGAATCCGCCGCCGTGGTCGCCGCTCTGACAGGGCGCGAGGACGAAGCAGCCGGTTTCGATCGCCCGCGCCCGGAGCAAGACGTGCCAATGGGCCTGGCCGCTGGTCTTGGTGAAGGCGGCGGGCACGGTCAGCACCTCGGCCCCGGCCTTGGCGAGCGCCCGGTAGAGTTGCGGGAAGCGCAGGTCGTAGCAGACCGAGAGACCGAGCGTGGCCCAGGGCGTGGCGGCGAGCACGGCCTGCGCGCCCGGTTCGATCAGCGCCGATTCCCGGTAGCTCTCGCCGTCCGCCAAATCGACATCGAAGAGGTGCACCTTGTCGTAGCGCGCCGCGATGGCGCCCTCGGGGGTGAGGAGGTAGGAGCGGTTGAAAATTTTCCCCGGCCCGGCGGTGATCGCCAGCGAGCCGAGCAGCAGCCAGGCGCCAAGTTCCCCGGCGAGCGCCCGGAACTGGGCCAGCGCCGGATGGGCCGGCTCGGCATGGGGCCCGACGACGGCCCCGGTCTCCTCGGGCTTGTAACAGGAGAAATACTCCGGCAGGCAGATCAACTCCGCCCCCGCCGCCCGCGCCGCCCGTGCCAACGCGCTCGCCGCCGCGACGCTCGCGTCCATATCGGCGAACCCCTCGTTCTGGATACAGGCGGCGGTGAAGGTGCTGGTCATGGGATGCTCCGGGAGATCGAAGGTCGAGACGTTGGAGAATAACGCCAATGCCAGCAATTCAAAAGGGCACAGGGTCGTAGCCCAGTTTAAAATTTAACGTGCCGAAAGCAAGAAGGGGGATTCGCGTTCCCCTGCGTCTCAAGAAAATCAAAGAGCTCTTGATGAAATAACGCTAGGGATTGCGCATCCAGCGAGGCTACGAATCGCACCTCCTCGCCTCGGGCAATTATCTCCTGACACTGCCCACTCGATTAAACCGGGATCGCATGCGCCGGGGCGGAACCGCACGGATGCATCATTCGTCCAAGTCGTCGACGTCGGACTGACCGGACAAAAGGCGCCGGACATGTGACCACGACAGGCCGATCCCCAGTATGACGGCAATTGTAGCCAGGACGATCCATTGCAATGCGTTGCCGCTGTCGACTTCCAAGATGCCGAAATCGACCAGCACCCAAATCAATGCGGCCGTAAACGCCCCCGCGAGCGCCATGCCGAAGAGCCCAATCGAGCGAAGCGTAGCTCGGATGTAGATGACGTAACAAATCAGCAGTGTGATCCCTGCAAGCACCACCAAGGGCAGATCGCCCTCGGCGTAGTCGAGCAGCCAACT
>CAXMQD010000543.1:0-2537 GCA_964194965.1 uncultured Acidimicrobiia bacterium
TTGGATGCGCTGGTTCGCCGCACCGGCGCCGAGGACAAGGTTGTCACGAACCTGCGCGTGGCGGACTTGGAGATGGATCTCTTGGCCCGGAGGGTGACGCGGGCGGGCAGGACTATCGACATTCAACACCGGGAATTCCAGTTGTTGGAATATCTGATGCGCCATGCCGATCGTGTCGTGACCAGAACCATGCTGCTCGAGGCCGTATGGGAGTACCACTTCGATCCTCAAACGAACGTCATCGATGTTCATATCAGCCGGTTGCGGGCGAAAATCGACAAAGACTTCGATCGGCCGCTGCTCCACACCGTCAGGGGCGTGGGATACTCGCTTCGTGCATCTGTCTAACCTCATACGGGCGTCGTCCTTCCGCCTGACGCTTCTTTACACCGGGGTTTTCTGTGCCTCCGCTCTAGCGCTACTCGGTTTCATCTACTGGTCGACCGTCGCCGTGATCGAGCAGCAGACCATCGAAACGATCGAGGCGGAAATTCGCGGCCTTGCCGAGCAATATAACGAGCAGGGCCTGGCGCGGCTCATCGAGATCATCGAGGAGCGAAGCGGCGCGGAAGCGGACGACGACAATATCTATTTGCTCACCGATCCTCTTCTGGTTCCCCTGACCGGAAACCTGAGCAATTGGCCCAAGGACACGGAAGATCCCGGGAACTGGTTACGGCTCACCCTCAGTAAACGGGAACAAGACGGGTTCGTTCCCCACGAGGTTCGCGCCCGCAGTTTCATTCTCCCGGGCGGGTATCGGCTTCTCGTCGGACGCGACATGCACGAGAAACGAAGGTTCCGAGCCATTGTCGTCGGCGCCCTAGTTTGGTCGCTCGGCGGCACGCTGGTTCTTGCGCTCACCGGCGGCCTCTTCGTCACCGGTCGGATGCTGTCGCGGGTCGATCAGGTTTCGCGGACAGCCCGGAAAATCATGGACGGCGACCTGTCCCGGCGGATGGAGAATAGTGGCAGCGGCGACGAGTTCGACCATCTTGCCGATAGCCTCAACGCCATGCTGGACCGGATCGAGCGCCTCATGATTGGCATGCGTCTTTCAACCGACAGCATTGCCCATGACCTGCGCAGCCCGTTGACCCGCCTCAAGATTCGGATCGAACTCGCCCTGAGAAATCCGCCCGAGGTCGACCGCGACCGGGAAGCCCTGGCCAACGTGCTGTCTCAAACCGATGCGGCTCTGGCCGTGTTCGACAGCTTGCTGAGGATCGCGACGGCGGAAGCCGGTATGGACGCTGTCGATTTCAAAACCATCGACCTCGCCGCGTTGGCCCAAGATGTGACGGAACTTTACCGGCCGCTAGCGGAGGAAAAGGGTATCGAGCTCGAACTCTCCGCCGACCCACCCGCCGAGATTCGGGGTCAGCACGAGCTTATGGCACAGGCCATCGCCAACGTGCTGGATAACGCCGTCAAATTTACCCCCGCGGGCGGTCGGATCAGCGTCGTGGTTCGCCACCGAAACGGCGCCGTCGTACTGACAGTCGCCGATAGCGGGCCAGGGATTCCGCGGGCGGATCGGCAGAAAGTTTTGGAGCGGTTCGTCAAGCTGGAAGGCAGCCGAACCGGGCCGGGCACGGGCCTTGGTCTCAGTCTTGTGGCCGCGGTTGCCAAGCTGCACGGTGCCGTGCTGCGGCTCGGCGACAACGATCCCGGCCTGGAGGTTGAGATTCGCTGCCGGGCCTCCACGACGGCGGTGGGCGAAGCACCGGATTGACGATCGAACCGTCGCCAGTGGTTCGGCACGATGGGTCGGAAATGACCGCTTGCCGCCCGCTACAGAGGCTCAAGCACATTAAAAAAATGTAATGCGCTGGAAAGGACGGTGTAACTCGCGGTGCCCATATCACTTGCGTGCGCCGCCGGCGCGCCACGTCTCTCTAGCTCAAATTACGACGGAGGTATCATATTATGCTTGGGCAACAGTTCAGCTCTCGTCAAATCAGGGTCGCCAGCGTTTCGGCTGTCATTGCAGCAATCATGCTGACTGGGGCCGGCATGGCCGTTGCGACCTCGGATTCGCTCAATTCCAGTACGGCCATCACATCGCCTGGGGCCCAAATGTACCAGGTTAATCCAGGGGGATTCGCAGAAATCGTCGAACAGGTTCGCCCCACGGTCGTCAGCATCGAAGTCACCCGTGCGGCGCGTGCAATCCCCACCACAATGGAAGAGGCCCCCTCCCAGGAGTTCTTCGACCGCTTCTTCGACGAAGGGATGAAAAGACGGTTCAAGTACGATCCGCGCGGTGATGGTGGGCGCCATGGCCCAACGCCCCATGATACGATGGCGGCCGGCTCCGGCATCATCGTCGATGCCGACGGCTACATCGTTACCAACAACCACGTTGTCGAGGACGCGAGCGAGATCCACGTAACCCTGGACGGCGGCGAGACCTACGACGCGGAACTCATTGGCCGGGATCCCAAGACCGATCTCGCGCTGATCAAGATCGACGCGGACGAGGATCTGGGCGTCGCCAGGTTTGGCGACTCCGACGAGGTTCGCGTGGGTGACTG
>CAXMQD010000544.1:0-2316 GCA_964194965.1 uncultured Acidimicrobiia bacterium
TCCTGAAGTGTAATACGCACGGACCGGCCCTTGGCGACAGCGAGGTCGAGATCGCCACCGATCGTAGGTGGAATGTTGCGCAACTCCGCAGTCAGGTCTCCGCCAAACTCCATAGCAAGGCGCCCGTACTGGACGTTCCCGCTAACAGAGCCCGTGCTGCGCACGCTCATAAGCTGCCGCACGGCGATTTCGCCCTGCAGCGTGCCGTAGATCTCGGCACTTTGGACATCTATCGTCCCATAGCAGCGCCCGCCCGGTCGAACGATGAGATTGTCGCCGACGATAGTGCCTTCGACGTATCCGCAAATCTCGATGCGGCCGCCGTTGGTGATTTCACCCTTAAGGATAGTGTCCTCATTGATGAGGAGTACGCGGTTACTATCGTCCACTGGATTTCCCCGTTTAGAAGCGGATAGAGCGGTTAAGATGGGCGATGAATAAGCCGGCTTCTGGGCAACGGGGCGGACATAGCCGCGCTAAGGATGGTTAACTGCGGCCGCCCATCTCAGGTGCCGGCCGGGCATCCCACATGCCTGGCAAGCAAAGCGCCATTTGCCAGACACACTGTTGCAGCAATCATCACGCCCCCTGGCACCTTGCCAGAAGCCACCGGCAGGGGCCTTGCGGGCAACTTCGCCCATGGACGGCTTTCGCGCATTGCCTTTTAGGAGGTTGAGATGACTGGCTTGGTGAGATTTTGTGCGGTGGCGATCGCGGCCGCCGGGTTCGCCACCCTCACGTCAGGGGGCCTACGGGCCGAAGAGTGCAAGACATTTGGTTCGGTTGGCAGCGGCCTGAGCAAAAGCATCGCAACACTCATGGCAAAGCAAGGCGCCATAAACATCTCCGAAGCGCGAGGCTTCAAGCCTCAAGGCGAGGCTAAGCTGATTTCCTGCGAGGACGCTGGGATCTTTGGGACCGAGTGCAAGGCTAGCGTGCGCGGTTGCAAGGGGCGCAACTAAAAGGACTCCGCGCGGGTCCGTTTGGCAACGCAGGCGGTGCCTCCGCTGCCTCGCTCAACAAGCATTTGAAAGCAAAAAGCATCGCGGCCGCCGCCTCAATCGACGCTGCGGCGGGAGAATTTCGTTACTCTGCGACACAATTTTCACAACGCCGGCCGCGGGCGGGCTTGCCGCACAACCCATTGATTATCCGACCCAAGACTGATCTCGCCTTCTCGAAAACGGCCATTCTGTCCGGTTTGCAATTAGAATATCCACAAGAATGCCCTTGAATGTGGCTGGGCCGCCACATAGTTTGTGCGGACAGTTGGTATGAGTCGAGTATCTGCCGTGCTTCATGTAATTGAGCTGCGTACTGCAAAAACGGCCTCCAAGACCTCCGAGGCGCCAGAGGCTCCGCCTCTGGATGCCGCAGAGGCTGGGCGGGACGTACGCACCCTTTCGGCCGGTGACTTTCTCTTCCAAGAAGGCGAACCGCGCACGCACGCCTTCCGCATCGAAAGCGGAGGCATTTGCGTTTACAAGACCTTGCCTGACGGCGGCCGGGATGTGCTCGAGTTCGCTTTTTCAGGCGATCTCGTCGGGCTTGGCTATCACGACAACCACGTGGCCACCGCGCAAGCTACAACGCAAACGAGCGTAAGCTGCCTTCCAAGTACCGCGCAGGAGCCTGTCACCGAGAAGAGTCGGCCGGCAAAGGCAGAGGTCAGTACGGCAATTGAGCGCGAGGCCGCTGTGATACGCGAAGCGGTCGTCTCTGCATGCAAGACGCGGCCCATTGAGCGTGTTGCCGCGCTGTTCGTCACGCTTTCGCACTTCAATAGCTATGAAGGCCGCGTACCGGACATCATTACCGACTCGCTGAAATGTGGCGTCGTGGCCGGGTATCTGAATATGAGCCTCGATCTGCTCACGGCCCAGCTCACCGAGCTGGAGGCCCAAGGCCTTATCGAGCCCGCCGCCAACGGTTTGCGCCTAAAGGACCTGCCGGCGCTGGAGAAGCTCGCCGACGGCGCGGCCTAAAACCGCGATTCGCGGCACGTCCGCCTTTCCAGATCCAAGCAAGCTCTTGCCCTTCGCACGCGCAGGCGGCAGGTTTGTCGACATTCACGAGCCAATGACTGTTGGATCGACCCGAATCGCCATGCACGACCTTAAGCGTTTGAAGCCCGGTCTCGTCGGCACAGCCTCGATGCAGGTCGGCGACGAGCACACGGCAGCGAGTCTGGGAAGCGGCCGCGCGCCCGTGCTCGCAAGCCCCATGATGATCGCGCTGATGGAGGCCGCCGCTGTCGACTGCGTGGAGCGCTACTTACCCGAAGGGCTGGAAAGCTTAGGTATTCGTGTCGAGGTC
>CAXMQD010000545.1:0-3320 GCA_964194965.1 uncultured Acidimicrobiia bacterium
CCATCGGCCATGTCGAACGAGCAGCGCCAGGGATTGCGCATTCCATGGGCCCATATTTCGTCCAGCCCATCACTGAAACCGACATAGGGATTGTCGGCCGGGATGCCATAGGGGTTCCCGCCGTCGACGTCGACGCGAAGAATCGAGCCGTGTAGATCGGTCAGATCCTGGCCGTTGCCCTCGGTGACGTTGTGGCCGATGCCCCAGTCGTTGGCGTAGCCGCCGTCGCCGGTGGAGATGTAGAGCATGCCGTCTCCGCCGAAGCCGATCCAGTGGCCGTTATGATTGAACTGCGGCCAGTCGATCGAGGAGACGATGCGCCTGGAATTGGGATCGGCGACGTTGGGATCGTCCGCCAAGACTTTGTATTCCGCGACCACGTTGGTGTGGCTCCACCAGAACTCCTTGGCCAGGTCGCCCTGGAAATTATTGTGCGCACTGTGGGCAATGTAGAACCGGCCGTTATTCTTGAAGTCCGGATGGAACGCGAGGCCGAGCAGGCCCTTCTCGTCGAAGTCGGACCACAGGTTCGGGATAAGGTTGCGAACGTCGAGGAACGGCGCCGCCAGCAGCTTGCCGTCTTGGACGATGCGGATGCGGCCGAATTGCTCGTTGATGAACAGGCGATCGTCGCCTGCCGGCTGAACCATCGCGAGCGGTGCATTGACGCCGGTGACGAAGGGCTCGAGCTTGATCTTGACTTGCGCGTCCGCCGCGGTGCTTGCGAGCGCCAGCGCCGCGACGCCGACAAATCCGGAAAGGTATTTGGCAATGCTCATGGTGCGGTTCCTCCCTGTTAGCCCATCTTGGGTTTCGTTTGTATACGAATTCCGTGCGACTGCACTGAGGTTAACCATTTCAATTCGCTTTGTCGACAAAGCGCGGGTCACAGACTCGTGACATGAACGTACCCGAATATTTCCGGAGTCGCGCACGAGGTTTGCGATGCGCGCGCGAAATCGTTCGTAGTTCAACGAACCTGGAAAGGGTTACTCGATTTCCAGTTCCTCCATGGTCCGGCGCGCGGCCGGTTTTTCGATCCGCGGTTCGCGTCCGCCGCGCAGGATGGAGTTGCCTTCGTAGAGCGTGCGCTGGTCGATCGCCGAGGGGTTGAGCCAGTCGTCCTCGCGCATTTGGCCGCTCTGGCCATAGGCGTCGAGAGCGTTCTGATAGCAGGCCAGGCGCACGTGTTCCTCCGGAACGCCGCGCTCGATCGCCAGCGTCGCGGTCTTGGGCACACCCAGGGGTTCCGAAATGCCCCAATCGCAAGCCGAATCGACAATGATCCGCTCGGCGCCGTACTGGCGCAGGATTTCGACCATGCGCACGTTGCCCATCTTGGTGCTGGGATAGATCGAAAACGCCGCCCAGAATCCGCGATCCAGCGTTTCCTTCACCGTCTCCTCGTTGTTGTGGTCGACCACCACCTTGCTAGGATCGACGCCGTGTTCCTCGCAGACGTCCATGGAGCGCGTGGTGCCGCGCTTCTTGTCGCGGTGCGGTGTGTGGATCATCACCGGCAGGTCGAGCTCCTTGGCCAGTTCGAGCTGCAGCCGGTAGTACTTGTCCTCGAGTTCGGTTTGCTCGTCGTAGCCGATCTCGCCGATCGCCACCACGCCGTCCTTGAGCGCGAAGCGCGGCAAAATTTCCATGACCCCTTCGGCCAATTCCTCGTTGTTGGCCTCCTTCGAGTTCAGCCCGATGGTGCAGTAGTGGCGGATGCCGAACTGCCCGGCGCGAAACCGCTCGAAGCCGACGATCGAGGACAGGTAGTCGATGTAACTGCCGACGAAGGTGCGCGGCTGGCCGATCCAGAAGGCCGGCTCGATGACCGCGACGATGCCGGCCGCGGCCATGGCCTCGTAATCGTCGGTGGTTCGCGAGATCATGTGGGTATGGGGATCGATATACATTTCTTGTCTCCCTGGACCTGAGCCGCTCCCCCCGGTGGGCCCGGTCCCAATATCTAGTTACGATTCTTGCGCCAATGATTCCCAGGAAAGCCCACCGCTTTCAACCGCCGATGCGAGCTCGCCGAGCGCCGCCAGTGAGGCCTTGGCCTCGGGCGCCGGGCTCGCGGCGAGCGCGAGCGCCGCGGCCTTGCGCGAGGTCGCGTCGCTGGTCTCGGCGGCCCGCTTCAGGTCTTCCAGCGCCGCGCCGTGCGCGAACGGTCCGACGCAGCGCCACAGCTCCGGCGCGATCGGCCGCCCGGCGGCCCAGCGCTCGTGGGCGTAGTCGCAGAGAATCTTGGCCAACGTCGGATTGGCGCGTTGGTCCAGGCCCTGTATCGGCTGCATGGTGCTGCCGATGAACAGCGCCTTGACCACCATCTGGTTCCAACGGTTCTCGTCGAAACGTTCGCGCGGGTAGGGGTTGCGGTGCGCCACGGCCTCGAAGGTGCCGCGCATATTGGATCGCACGCCCTCCGCGGCCTGGTCTTCCAGGAGCTCGGCATCGGGATAGAGCGGCAGGCCGCGATAGAGCGCGATGGCCTCGCTGGCGTCGGCGGTCTGGCACAGATCGGTAAAGCGCTTGGCGAAGGCCGGACCACGGCCGCCGGCCGCGACCAGGATCAGGATGCGGGCCGCCTCGTCGACGCTCCAGCCGCGCGGGTCCCAGCCCGGTCGCGCGGCCTCCGCCGCCGCCAGGTCGCCTTGGGACAGCGCGAGGTCGTCCTTGCCCAGGCGCCGCGGCGTCATGCCGAGCGCGATCTGCAGGCCGCGCTCCGTGGGCTCCTCGGCGAGCTTGGCAAGCTGCGCGCCGAGCCATTGCTCGGCCGGCTCCGGCAACTGCCGGTTTAACCAGCCATGGATCAGCTCGCTTGGATTGTCGCTCATGCGCACCCCAAGGAATTGTTCGCGTTACCCCATCTTCAAGTGCGGGGCGTTGCGACATTCTAGGACAGAAGAACCGACTGGAAAAGGGCTGCCTCGCCTTGCGGTCGGGGTCCTGGGGCGCTTAATGTCGGCGCCATGAATTCGACCCTCGTGATCCTGGTGGTCGGCCTGTCGCCCGATCTTGTCGGTGTGCATACGCCGAACCTGAAGCGGCTATCGGAGCGCGGCGCCATGCGGGCGCTCGACACCGTAACGCCGGCGGTAACCTGCACCGTCCAGTCGACGCTGGCGACCGGGCTGCCGCCCTCCGGCCACGGCGCGGTCGCCAACGGCTGGTATTTTCGCGACACCGCCGAGGTCCTGCTGTGGCGCCAGTCCAACCACTTGGTCGCCGGCGAGAAAATCTGGGACGCGGCCAAGGCGCGCGACCCGGACTTCACCTGCGCCAAGATGTTTTGGTGGTACAACATGTATGCGACCGCG
>CAXMQD010000546.1:0-2054 GCA_964194965.1 uncultured Acidimicrobiia bacterium
TGCCCGGCTCGGAGAACGGCAGCCGGTGGCAGGTGAAACCGAGCCCGCCCAGCACCGCCTCGAGCAGGTCGAGCGCGCCGCCCTCCTCGGGCGTCACGCTGGGACAGCGAATCAGCCGTTGGGCGAGGTCGAGCGTATCGAAAGAACCGATTTCGGGAATGGCGTTCATGGCTGCCGTGGGTCCTTATCGGTTTCGGGCGCGGCGTTGCCCCCGGTCGGGTCGCTCAGTCGGGCCGCTCAATCGCGCAGCAGGTCGTTGATCGAGGTCTTGGACCGGGTCTGTGCATCGACCCGCTTGACGATCACCGCGCAGTAAAGGCTCGGCCCCGGGCTGCCGTCGGGAAGCGGCTTGCCCGGCAGGTTGCCCGGCACCACCACCGAATAAGCCGGCACCCGGCCGGTGAAGACCTCCCCCGTGGCGCGGTCGATGATCCGGGTCGAGGCGCCGATGAAGACACCCATGGACAGCACCGCGCCCTCTTCCACCACCACGCCCTCGGCGACCTCCGATCGGGCACCAATGAAACAGTTGTCCTCGATGATCACCGGCCCGGCCTGGAGCGGCTCGAGGACGCCGCCGATCCCGGTGCCGCCGGAGATGTGACAGTTCTTGCCGATCTGCGCGCAGGAACCAACCGTCGCCCAGGTGTCGATCATGGTGCCGCTGTCGACATAGGCGCCGACGTTGACGAAGCAGGGCATCAGCACCACGCCCGCGCCGATGAAAGCGGAGTGGCGCACGGTGCAGTTGGGCACCGCACGAAAACCGGCGGCGCCGAATTCCGTGGGCCCCCAGCCGGCGAATTTGGAGTCGACCTTGTCCCACCACGGTGAATTTTCGCCGGGGCCACCGCGAATGGCGATCGTGTCGCGGAGCCGGAACGACAGCAGGACCGCCTTTTTCAGCCACTGATTCACGACCCAGCTTCCGTCGCGTTTCTCGGCGACCCGCAAGCTTCCGGTATCGAGTCCGTCGAGAGCGGCCTCGACGGCGTCGGGGACCGCGCCGGTGGTGGCGGGGGAGACCCGGTCGCGGTCCTCCCAGGCGGAATCGATGATTTCTTGCAGTGCGTCGGCGGTCATGAAAATCCCTTAGATTTCTGTGGATTCGATAGAGCCCGGGGCGGTCGCGGGCAAGATGCGGGAAGCGGCTGGCGCCTGTCAACGCTCCCGGCCCGGCCATGGGCGCCATGCCGGCCGAAATCGCCCAAAACCCCGGAAATCCCTGGCAATCGGGCCTGGGCCCGCCGGTCAATCGCGGCGGATAATGGTGCCGATGCCGCTGTCGGTGAAGACCTCCAGCAGCATGGAATGGGGCACGCGGCCGTCGAGGATGACCGCCGCGTCGACGCCCTTGCTGACCGCTTCGACGCAGGTCTCCAGCTTGGGGATCATGCCGCCGGAGATGGTGCCGTCCTCGAGCAAACCCCGCACCCGATCGACCGTCAGGTCGGTGACCAGTTGGCCGTCCTTGTCGAGCACGCCGGTCACATCGGTCAGCAACAACAGGCGCGAGGCGCCGACCGCCGCCGCGACCGCGCCGGCCACGGTGTCGGCATTGATGTTGTAGGTTTCGCCGTTCGCGCCGACGCCGATCGGCGCGATGACCGGGATCATGCCGGACTGTTCCAGCGAGGTCAGGATGCGCGGGTCGATCTGCTCCGGTTCGCCGACGAAGCCTAGGTCGGGAATTCTCTCGATGTTGGACTGCTCGTCGCGCAGAGTTCGACGCAGCTTGCTGGCTTGAATCAGGCCGCCGTCCTTGCCCGAGATGCCGATAGCGGTGCCGCCGGCGGCGTTGATGGCGCTGACGACTTGTTTGTTGATGGCGCCCGAGAGCACCATTTCGACGATCTCGACGGTCTCGGCGTCGGTCACGCGCAGACCGTCGACGAACTCGCTCTTGATCTTGAGGCGCTCCAGCATCTGACCGATCTGCGGGCCGCCGCCGTGCACCACCACCGGGTGGATGCCGACTTGCTTGAGCAACACGATGTCGCTGGCGAACACATGCGCCAGATCTTCGTTGCCCATGGCGTGGCCGCCGTACTTGA
>CAXMQD010000547.1:0-7377 GCA_964194965.1 uncultured Acidimicrobiia bacterium
TGGCCGCGCCCGAGCAGATTACGTTCCCGGATACCGGTGCTAGCGATCGGTCCGGAGGTGGTCGAAAAGCCGGCGCCAAAGGTCAGATCGCCGGTCGACTGCTCCTCGACCTCTATGCCAATTATAACCTTGTCGGGCGCGGCGCCCTGTTGGACCTTGTCATCGACACTCTTGAAGAACCCGAGATTGCGGATGCGCTGACGCGAACGCCGCAGTTTGGCGGCGTTGAAGGCGTCGCCCTCGACCAATCGGAACTCGCGCCGGATCACTCGGTCGAGGGTACGCTCGTTGCCCTGAATATCGATGCGCTCGACGAACGCCTTCCGCCCTTCCTGAATCTCGAAAGTTACGTGAATCAGCCGATTCTCGCGATCGCGCTTGATGCGGGGCACGATATCGACGAAGGCGTAACCCAAGGTCCCAACCACCTCGGTCAGGTTATTGATCGTTTCTTCGATCCCCGTGGCGTTGTACCAATCACCCTCTTCCGCGATCACGTGTTCGCGCAGAGTTTCCGGCTCCAGCCCCGGCAGCGTGGCCGTGATATCGATTTTGCCGAATTTTTGGCGCTCGCCCTCGTCGACCGTGAAGGTAACGATGAAGCCCTCCCGGTCGGGCAATAACTCCGCCACCACCGACAGCACGCGGAAATCGGCGTAACCCTCCTCCAAATAAAATCGGCGCAGCAGCTCCCGATCGAAGGTCAGGCGATCGGGATCGTAGGTGTCGTTGGAGCTGAAGATGACGTAGAAAGCGGTCTCCGTGGTGATGATCTCATCCTCCAACTTCGAGTCGGAGAACACCCGATTGCCGATGAAATTGATCGACTGGATTGTGGTCAAGGGGCCTTCGCTGATCTCGAACACCAGATCGACGCGGTTTTGCTCGAGCTGAATGACCTTGGGCTCCACGGTGGCGGCATAGCGGCCGGACCGGCGGTAGATCTCCAGCAGACGCTGTGTATCGTTCTGCGCCTTGGTCCGGGTGAACACACCCCGTGGACGCAGGGTGATTTCGGCCGCGAGCGCGTCGTTTTCGAGGCGGTCGTTACCTTCGAAGGAGATGCGGTTGATGATCGGGTTCTCGACCACGGTCACGACAAGCACATCGCCCACGCGGCGCAAGGTCACGTCAGCGAACAGGCCAATGCTAAATAGGCTCTTGAGCGACTTGTCCAGGGCCAGCGGATCGAAGGTGTCGCCTGGATTGACGCGCATGTAGGAGCGCACCGTCTCGGGCTCGATGCGCTGCACGCCCTCGACGCGGATTTCCATGATGACCCCGCCCGACATCAACGACTGGGCGAGCGCCGGTCCGGGCGCGGCCGCGCTGGCCACAAGGTAGAGCCACAGCAGCACAACGCCGCCAAATGTCGAGACTCGCCCCCTAGTCAAGCCTAGCATCTCCCCCTTACCGCTGCCGCGGCACGAATGACTCCAGCATCGGCCTGCCGAGTCTCCGCCGCGACCCTAAAGCGTGATCGTTTCAAATCGAAGCCATTCGATACGTAAGTCGCCCTCTAACTCTGACAGTTAGGCGCTTGTTAAAGTCTCGGATCGCTTCGATCCAGGACGATAAGACCCTAGGTCGCCAAGTTCTTGATGAAGTCGAAAACCTCCAACTGAATCAAGTCATTCAAGGTGACAAATATCATCAGGCTGAAGACCAGGGCAATACCAATGCGAAAGCCGTACTCCTGGGCGCGGTCTCCGAGCGGTCGGCCGCGCACGAACTCGATGATGTAGAATAGCAGGTGACCGCCGTCGAGCATCGGGATCGGAAACAGATTGATCAGGCCAAGGGTTACCGACAGCATCACCATGAAACCGAGTGTCGGCACTAGCCCTGCGTCGGCATAAACGCCCGACATCTGAGCGATTCTGACCGGACCTCCCAACTCGCTGGCGCTGCGGTTGCCGATGATGATCTCACCCAGAGCTTCGAGCGTCGCCCGAGACAGAAACAGGACTTCCCCACCGGCGCGCCAGATGGCCTTCACGACGCCATATTGCACGTACTCCACCCCACCCCGCGATATCCCCAGGAGGCCGATCTTCTGGGTCATGCCGAAGTTGTTTTTCAACTCGCTCAACTTGGGCACCGCGGTCAGGGCAACTCGCTCGCCATCGCGCAACACGACGATGTCGACCGGCACCTCCGGATTCGGGCGAATGAACCGTTGCACTTCCTCGAAGCGCTCGATGTCCACACCGTTGAGCTCGACGATAAAGTCACCCGGCAGCAATCCGGCCACCTCGGCGGCACTCCCGGACATGACCTCGCCCACCTCGGGTGGCGTAAACTGCTGACCCACGGTGACGAACAGGCCGACCAGGATCACCCAGGCGAACAGGAAGTTGGCCAAGGGGCCGGCGGCGACGATCCAAAAACGCTGGTCGAGTCGCTTGGCATGAAACGCGACCGCCTTGTCCTCGGCGCTCAGGTCCGAAACATCCCCCGAGGGTTGGCTGGCCACATTGGCATCGCCGAACATCTTCACATAGCCACCCAACGGGACCATGCTGAATTTCCAGCGGGTCTTGGACTTATCCGTCCAGCCGAAGATCTCTTTGCCAAAACCGATCGAGAATACTTCCACCCGCACGCCATTGCGCCGCGCAACCAGGAAATGACCCATTTCGTGGACGAACACGAGAACGGTCAAAATCACCAGAAAAGCCAGGATAGAGCTGACAATTTCCATACTACAGGCACCCGCTGTTGTGGATCGTTTGGCGGCGGAAAGACCACAGTTGAGCCTCTGCCAGCCACCGGCAACAAGACCAACGCATTCCTACTACCACCGTTGCTTGAGAATTGAAAGTGAGTGATTCCAATTAGATTCGATAGAGTCCGAAGGGCTCAGTTGAACATATCGGCGGCGACGCGACGCGCCTCCCGGTCGATCTCCCAGACATCGTCCAGCCCGCCGAGCGACACGGCGGCGATCGTTTCGAGGGTTCGCTCCACCACGTCCGCGATGCCGAGGAAACCGAGGCGGCCGTCCAGAAACCCCGCAACAGCCACTTCATTTGCCGCATTCAATATAGTTGGGGCCGATCCGCCGGCTCGCAAGGCCTGGCGAGCCAAGCGCAGCGCCGGAAATCGCACACTGTCTGGCGCCTCGAAAGTGAGTTGCCCGATTTCGGCCAAATCCAACCGCGCCACCGGCGCCGCCATGCGCTCCGGCCAAGCCAAGGTGTAGGCGATCGGGGTCCGCATATCCGGTTGGCCCATCTGCGCCAGGACCGAGCCGTCCGAATAAGCGACCATGGAATGCACCACCGACTGCGGGTGAACCAGGATATCGATGCGCGCCTCGTCCAGGCCGAAAAGATGATGGGCCTCGATCAGCTCCAGACCTTTATTCATCATGGTGGCGCTGTCGACGGAGATCTTCGCGCCCATGTCCCAGTTCGGATGCGCGACCGCCTGCTCCGGCGTCACTTCCGCCATGGCAGCGCGCGAGAGGGTGCGAAACGGGCCACCCGAGGCGGTCAAGGTGATCCGGTCCACGGCGTCGAGGCGTTCGAAGTCGAGCACCTGGAAGATGGCGTTATGTTCCGAATCGACAGGCAACAGGGTCGCACCGTGGCGCACGACCTCCGAGGTCATGAGCGACCCGGCGCAAACCAGAGTCTCCTTGTTGGCGAGCGCGACGATGGCGCCGCGGCGCACCGCCGCCAGTGTCGGCGCGAGCCCGGCCGCACCGACGATGGCTGCCATGACCCATTCCGCCGGCCGGCCCGCCGCTTCGGCCACCGCCCGGGCACCCGCCGCCACCTCGACACCGCTGCCGGCCAGCGCTTCCTTGAGGTCCTGATATCGCGAACTGTCCGCGACGACCGCCAGCTTGGCGCCGACCCGGCGCGCCTGCTCGGCGAGGCGCCCGACGCTGTCATTGGCGGTCAGGGCCTCGACCGCGAAGGCCTCGGGCTGGCGCTCGATCAAATCCAGGGTATTGCAACCGACCGACCCGGTAGAACCAAGGATGGTGACGCGGCGCGGCGCGGCCAGGGCGCCGGGTTTGGGCGATGTGACCGCCATGTCAGAATTCGATTCCAGTCAACCAGAGCGCGCTTCCCAGCGCCAAAACCGCGGCCAAAATCCCGTCAACCCGATCCAACACGCCACCGTGGCCCGGGATCAAGTTGCTCGAGTCCTTGGCGCCGAATCGCCGTTTTAGGCTCGATTCGAAAAGATCGCCCACCTGGGCAACCAGCGCAAGCACCATGCTTACCGCGACCAGCGCCGCGACCTGGCCCTGACCGTGCAAAATCGCCGCCAGCAGGCCGGCCAAGGCGGCCGCACCGACCCCGCCGGCCAGTCCGGACCAGGTCTTGCCTGGGCTGATCGCCGGCGCCAGCTTGGGTCCACCCAGGCTGCGGCCGACCAGGTAGGCACCGGTGTCCGTGGCCCAAACAACCGCGATCAGCCACAGCACCAGGGCCCTGTCGAAATCGGCGCGCAGCCACAGGAAGGCGAGGCAAGCCGCCCCCAAGTAAGCCGCGCCGGCGCCGTACCACAGCGCGCTCGACGGCCGCTCGCGGCTCGCCGCCAGGGTCGCCGCCATGGCGCCGGACGCCACCAACCAGCCGCCGACCGCTGGGGTGCCCAGGATTCCGGCGATCGTCGCGGCCACTACCGTGGCGATCACAATGACACCGGACAGCCCCGGCGCGCCGCCGCCGCAGAGCCGGACCCACTCCCAAGCCCCGACTGCGCCGATCGATAGAATCAGGATGTCGCTGTATGGAGAACCGAAATAGAGCGCGGCGAGTGCGGGCGGCGCCAAGATCAACGCCCATAGGCTGCGGACTCCTAGTCCCCCCAATATTCGGCCGCCCCCGTGATCTAGCCCGACTCGGCGGCGGCGCCGTAGCGGCGATCGCGCTGCTGGAATTCCAGGATCGACGCGGCCAAGTCGTCCTTGCCGAAATCCGGCCACAGTTTGTCGACGAAAACCAACTCGCTGTACGCCGACTGCCACAGCAGGAAATTGCTGATGCGCTTCTCGCCGCTGGTGCGGATCACCAAATCGGGGTCCGGAACGCCGTGGGTGGACAGCGCTTCGGAGAGCCGCGCCTCGTCGATTTCCGCCGCATCCAGGCGCCCGGCCACCGCCTGCTCGGCCAGCCGCCGGGCCGCGGCCAGGATATCCTGGCGCCCGCCATAGCTGATCGCCATAACCAGATCGAGCCGGTCCATCCCCGCGGTCCGGGCCTCGGCGTCGTCGATCAGGCGGACAATATCGGCGGGCAAGCGCGCGCGCTCGCCGATGACCCGCAGGCGGATGCCCTTCTTGTGCAGCTCCGCTATCTCGCCCTGCAGATAGCGGCGCAGCAAGCCCATCAGGTCCTCGACTTCGGTCGCCGGCCGTTTCCAGTTCTCCGAGGAGAAGCCGTAGAGCGTCAGATAGGAGATGCCGAGTTCGATGGCGCCGGCCACCGTGCGGCGCACCGCCTCCGCGCCCTGACGATGCCCGGCCGCGCGGGGCAGCCCGCGCGCGTTGGCCCAGCGACCATTGCCGTCCATGATGATGGCGACATGGTTTGGGGTGTTGGAGGGGCCGCCGTGGCCCGTCAGTGGCTGCATGCCGTCCATGATTCCCAACGGATAGCTCCCAAAATATGATGCCCGCACCTGGGCTTCCCTGGGCGTCGAAACCCCTCGGCGAGGTCTTGGCCCGGCCCGTGGGCCTGCTCCCGCCAAAAAACCGGAATTCGGGATCGCATGGCTATCATATGTTGGTTTCTATTCCCTAAACTTGGAGAATCTCCTCCTCCTTTTGGGCGTAAGCCGCGTCGATCGCCTTGATATGCTCGTCGGTCATCGACTGAACCTCCTCGCCCCAGAGGTGATGATCGTCCTTGGATACCTCGTGATCCTTCTCCATGCGCTTGAGCATTTCCATGCCGTCGCGCCGGACATTGCGGACCGCGACTCGGGCCTGTTCGGCGTACTTGCTGGCGATCTTGGTGATTTCGACGCGGCGTTCCTCCGAGAGCGCCGGAATCGGCACCCGGATCAGTTGGCCCTCGGCCGCCGGGTTGAGACCCAGTTCGGCGGTGCGGATCGCCTTCTCCACAGCGCCGGCCAGGCCGCGGTCCCAGACCTGGACCGTGATCATCCGCGGTTCCGGCACGCCGATAGTGGCCACCTGGTTGAGCGGCGTGGCCGCGCCGTAGGCGTCGACCATAATCACGTCCAGCAGGCTAGCCGAGGCGCGCCCGGTGCGCAGACCGGCAAATTCCCGGCGCAGCGCCTCCCGAGCACCGTCCATACGCCGTTTGATGTCGCTAAGATCGGGATCGGCCACGCCTCATTCCTCATTCTGAACAATGGTGTAGCGCCCGTGCCCGCGGAGAACCTCCGCGAAAGCGCCTGAGTCATAGATAGAGAATACCAGAATTGGAATATTGTTTTCACGCGCCAACGAGATCGCCGCGTGGTCCATGATCGCCAGATCCCGGGTCAGAACTTCCATGTAGCCAAGCCGCTCGTAGCGCTTGGCGTCGGGGACCTTGACCGGATCGGCGTCGTAGACCCCGTCCACCTTGGTGCCCTTCAGCAAGGCGTCACAGCCCATCTCGGAGGCGCGCAGCGCCGCCGCGGTATCGGTGGTGAAAAAGGGATTGCCGGTGCCGGCGCCGAAGATCACGACCCGGCCCTTCTCCATGTGGCGAACCGCGCGGCGACGGATATAGGGCTCGGCAACCGGGGCCATGGGAATCGCCGATTGGACCCGGGTCGCGACCCCCAGGTTTTCGAGGGCGTTCTGCATCGCCAGGGAATTGATCACCGTGGCCAGCATGCCCATGTAGTCGGCGCTCGCCCGTTCCATGTCCTTGGCCGCCGCCGAGAGGCCGCGGAAGATGTTGCCGCCGCCGATCACCAGGCAGACTTCGACGCCCATCTCGTGGACTTGGCGCACGTCGGTGGCGACACGGGCCAGGACGTCCGGGTCGAGCCCGTAGTCGCGGGCGCCCATAAGGGCCTCGCCAGAGATCTTGAGCAGTACCCGTCGGTATTTCGATGCTTCGCTCATGCGCTCACTCGGCCACGCCTCGTAGGGTCCGCCCCAGGCGCTCGCGGGTCGGAGTATCCCCACGCCATGCGGCGAAATTTAGGCGGCCGCGCCAGTCTACACGATTCGCCCGTCCAGCCTATCAGGTGACCGCGCCTAATCGCCGAGTTGGGCGGCCACCTCGGCGGCGAAATCCTTCTCTTCGCGCGCGACACCCTCGCCGAGCTTGAAGCGCTGGAACCCGGTCACCACGATCGGCGCGCCGGCGTCCTCGCCGGCGGCCTCGACCGCCTGACGCACCTTGAGCTCGTTGTCGATTACGAAGGTCTGGTCAAGCAGGCAGACCTCCT
>CAXMQD010000548.1:0-6200 GCA_964194965.1 uncultured Acidimicrobiia bacterium
GCCGAGGAAATGGAGGCCCAAATGGCGCCGGAAGACGAGCCCGAGGTCGAGCGCGCCTTCCACGGCGGTCCGTTCACCGGCATGGAGTTTTCCGGCGACCCCTCGAAGATCGAATGAGCGCGGCGCGGCCGGTCATGCCGCGCGCCCGCTTCGGCTCGATTGCGTCACGTGCTCCAGCCGCCGTCCACGACCACCGCCGTGCCGGTGGTGAAGGCGGATTCCTCGGAGGCCAAATAGACGCAGAGCGCGGCGATTTCCTCGACCGTGCCGAGCCGGCCCATGGGTTGGCGCGCGATGAAGGCGATGCGCGCCGCCTCGGGGTCGTCGAAGGTGTCGATGCGCGCTTGCAGCGAGGGCGAGTCCACCGTCGCCGGGCAGATCGCGTTGCAGCGAATGCCTTGGCCGACGAAGTCCTTGGCGACCGACTTGGTGAGCCCGATCACCGCCGCCTTGGTGGCCCCGTAGATAAAGCGGTTCTCAACCCCGGTCACCGAGGAGGCCATCGACGACATGTTGATGATGTTGCCGTGGCCGGCCGCCAGCATGGCCGGCAGGAAGGCTTTGATGGTGCGGTACATGGCCCGGACGTTGAGGCTGACCGAGAAATCGAAGTCGTCCTCGGAACAGTCGAGGATGGTGCCGTGATGTACGTAGCCGGCGCAGTTGAACAGCACGTCGATGGCGCCCAAATCGCGCGCGATCGCCGCGATCGCCGCCGGGTCGGTGACGTCGAGGCTCCGGGTCTCGATTTCGACTTCCCGTGCCAGTGCCTCGAGCGGGCCGGCGTCGATGTCGGTGGCGATTACTTGGGCGCCCTCGGCGGCGAAGGCCAGCGCCGTCGCCCGCCCGATGCCCTGACCGGCGGCGGTAATCAGGGCTTTTTTGCCGGCGAGTCGCGCGCTCATTGTGCGGCCCTCGCCGCGGGCGCCGGGCTGGCGAGGAAATCCAGCACCAGGCCGCGGAACTCTGCGGCCGCGGAGACCGGGAAGAAGTGCCCACCGGCCTCCAGGATCGCGGTTTCGGCGCCCGGGATCAGGCCGCGCAGCTCTTCGGCGAAGTAGACCGGAGTCACCGTGTCGTCGCGCGCGCCCAGGATCAAGGTCGGTGCCGAGATGCGGCCGAGCTCGGAACGCCGGTCGAATCGGAGCAGCGCCGCGATGCGGTTCAGCATGACCTCGGGGAGCGGGAAGTTCGCGGCCATCGCGGCGATTTCTTCGTCCTGGGTGGCGTCGTGATCGCGGATCCAGGCCGGCGGGCGCATGAACATGAGGCTGGCACGCAGGTAACCCTCCGGTCCCATGGCGCGCAGCACATCGGCGCGCAGTTCGAACAGGCGCCGGAAGTAACCGTCGGCGGCGGTCCAGGTCGCCGATAGCACCAGGCTGGCGACCCGCTCCGGCTGGTCGATGCCCAGCACCTGGCAGATCGCGCCGCCGGTCGAATGCCCGACCATGTCGGCCTGGCCGATCTCCAGATGGTCCAGGAGCTCGACAAGGTCGCCGGCCATCTGCTCGATCGAATAGTCGATGCGCGAGGGGCTGCTCCGGCCGGTGCCGCGATGATCGTGGAGGATCACCGTAAAATTCCGGCTCAGGACCTCCAGGTGCGGTTTCCAAAATGCGCCGACGCCGTTAAGCCCGCTGATGAGGACCAACGGGGGGCCCTGGCCGTGGACCTCGTAGTAGAGCTCCTCGCCATCGGTTAGTGTCAAAATCGTCACCAAATGCCTCCCTGTCACCGCATCGTTCCGCCAAGCTCGGCCACCATGCTAGAAGACTGCGCCCGGGCCTGCAAAGGGGGACTAGACGGTTGCCCTGGGGAGCGGCCACGGCGTACCTAGAAACCTCAAGACAAAAATCGGGAGGCAGGACGGTGCAAGAGGCGATACCGATAGCGGCGGCGGTGGCCGAAACCCTGCCCAAGCACGACCGTCCGGCGGGGTAGTGCCTTGAAGTCAGGCGACTATTTTTACCTCACAGCGGCCGGCCACCGCCTGCGCGCGCGGTGGATCGGAGAGCCGGCGACGCGCGGTAAGCGGGTTCTGGTGTTCTTGCACGAGGGCTTGGGCAGCATCCCGCAGTGGAAGGACTTTCCCGCCGCCCTGTGCGAGGCCACCGGTCTGCCGGGCCTTGTTTACGAGCGCTGCGGCTTCGGCGGTTCGGAGGCGCTCGTGTTGCCGCGGCCCAAGGATTATTTGGCGCGCGAGGCCGAGGACGCCTTGCCCGAGGTGTTGGCCGCTTGCGGCGTCACGCACCCGGTCCTGATCGGCCACAGCGACGGTGGCAGCATCGCGCTGCTCTACGCCGCCGCCTATCCGAATCGCGCCGAGGCCTGCGTAACCCTGGCCGCCCACGTCTTCGTCGAGGAGGTGACCCGGGCCGGTATCGCGGCCGTGGTCGCGCGCTGGCGCGCCGGTGATCTGCATGCGCGCCTCGCCAAGTATCACGGCGCCAACACCGAAGCCGCCTTCCGCGGCTGGGCCGAGACCTGGCTCGATCCAGGATTTCGCGATTGGAACGTGGAACATCGGTTGCCGGCCATCGCCTGCCCGGCCCTGGTGATTCAGGGCGCGGACGACGAACACGGCACCCCGGCCCAGGTCGATGCCATCGCGGCCGGGGTTTCCGGGCCGGTCGAGACCTGGATGATCCCGGACTGCGGCCACAGCCCGCACATCGAGCGGCCGGAGGCGGTCGGCGCCCGCATCTCGGAATTTATCAAGGAGCTTTGGCAATAAAGCCGCCAAGGCGGTAGGATTCGGCCGCAACGTCCGGTGCCGGGGGGCATGCATGAGAATCACCAAGATATCCGCCTATCAGGTCGACTTGCCGCTGCACGAGGGCAGCTACAACTGGTCCGGCGGCAAGTCCATCTCGGTGTTCGATTCCACCGTGGTGCGGATCGAAACCGACGAAGATATCACCGGCCACGGCGAGGTCTGCCCGCTCGGGCCGTTCTACCTGCCGTCCTATGCCGCCGGCGCGCGCGCCGGGATCGCCGAGCTGGCGCCGGAGCTGATCGGCCGCGACCCCTGCGGGTTGGACGCGCTCAACCGCCATATGGACGCGCGGCTCAAGGGCCATCCTTATGTGAAATCGGCCCTCGACATGGCCTGCTGGGATATTCTGGGCCAGGCCGCGGGGCTGCCGGTCTGCACCCTGCTCGGCGGCCGTTTCGGCGAGGACGGCATCCTGTACCGGGCGATCTCCCAAGACGCGCCCGAGGCCATGGCGGCCCGGGTTGCCGGCTACCGGGCCGAGGGTTACCGGCGCTTCCAACTCAAGGTCGGCGGCGACCCGGATACCGACATCGCGCGCATCCACGCGGTCGCCGAAAAACTCGAGACCGGCGACGTGTTAATCGCCGACGCCAACACCGGTTGGCTGCCGCACGAGGCCATGCGCGTGGTGCGGGCGGTACGCGATCTCGACGTCTATATCGAGCAGCCCTGCCTGAGCTATGAGGAATGCTTGAGCGTGCGCCGCCACTGCGACCATCCTTTTGTGCTCGACGAATCGGTGGACGGTATCGAGATGCTGCTGCGCGGCCACGCCGACCGGGCCATGGATGCGGTCAACATCAAGATCAGCAAGCTGGGCGGCCTGACCCGGGCGCGGCAGGCGCGCGACCTCTGCGTGGCCATGGGCCTTGCCATGACCATCGAGGATGCCTGGGGCGGCGATATCGTGACCGCCGCCATCGCCCACCTCTACCACGCGACGCCCGAGCAATTCCGCTTCACCGCGACCGATTTCAACAGCTATGTTACCGTCTCCATCGCCGAGGGCGCCCCCCAACGCCGCGCCGGCCGTATCGCCGCCTCGGACGCGCCGGGGCTGGGGATCACACCGCGCGCCGAGGTGCTGGGCGACCCGGTGTTCGCGGTGGGTTAAACGGAGGCACCCGATCGGCCATGAGCGAAGGTTATCCATTGCCCGCCTCGGAGACCGAGGTCGCCCGGCTGCGGATGCAATCGGATCTGTTCCGCGGCGATGCGGAATCGATGCTCGATCGCATCGGCGTGCAGCTGGGCTGGCGTTGCCTGGATTTGTGTTGCGGCGTCGGCGGCATCACCGATTTGCTGAGTCGCCGGGTCGGGCTAAACGGCGAGGTAATCGGCCTGGACGCGGATTCCTGGAAGCTCGAGGTCGCGCGCGACTGGGCCCGGATGAATCTGCTGGACAACGTCCGTTACATCGAAGGCGACGCCTTCGACACTGGGCTGACTCCCGCCTCCTTCGACTTGGTCCACACGCGTTTTGCCCTCGGCGTGATCCCGAACGGCGTGCGGATGCTGGACCATATCCGGTCCCTGGTCCGGCCGGGCGGCGTGGTCTTCCTCGAGGAGGCCGACATCGGAACGCTGCTCTGCGTGCCTGGTCATCCCGCCTGGGACCGGGCCGTGGATGCCATGACCCGGGTCTTCGACCAGGTCGGCGCCGACTTGGAGCTTGGCCGCAAGCTGTTCGGGATGCTGCAGCGGGGCGGTCTTCGAGAGCTTCGGGTGCGTCCTTGCGTGCACGCGCTGCGCGCCGGCGAGCCCATGATGCTCCACATCCCGACGACCCTCGACGTCATGCGCGACTCCGTCCTATCCATGCAGCTGATGAGCGCGCCCGAGATGGACCGCGTGCTGGCGGCGCTGCGGCGCCATCTGAGCGAGCCGGAAACCCTGATGATTTCCTACGGAATGATTCAAGTCGCGGGGCGGGTTCCGGGAAAATAACGGCTCTAAAGCCACGGCCATCGAGGATTTCTGGGGCGGCGACATCGTGACCGCCGCCATCGCCCACCTCTACAACGCGACCCCCGAGCAATTCCGCTTCACCGCGACCGACTTCAACAACTACGTGACCGTCTTCATCGCCGAGGGCGCCCCCAAGTGCCGCGCCGGCCGTATCGCCGCTTCGGAAGCGCCGGGGCTGGGGGTCGTGCCGCGCACGGAGGTGCTGGGCGAGCCGGTGATCGCGGTGGGGTAGGGGGAGGTGCGATTAGCGCGGTCCAAGCGGGCCGCACCCAGAAAATGAAGCACGAGCCATCAAGGCTGCTCCGGCTGAGGAGATTCAATTACCAGGTTTGGCTACCATCGCCGTGAGAGCGGAATGAAAGGTGCTCGATCAGGGTCGAATTAGCCTCTGTCGCGGTTTGCGCTACCGTTGATGTCGAAAATCCAGACTTGTTTTCAACCTAAAATTGGAGCATGATTTCCGGCAATCGGTGGGGTTGTCTGGAGTATCCCGGTTCAAAGTAACTACGACGATGTTACGGAGATCGAGAATCGCTCTTTCAATCTGGCCATTTTTTCAAATTTCCGAAATGCATGAATCTTTGGTGTCAGTAGGCTAGATTGGCTAGGGGAAGATGCGGATGTTTAAAGCAGTCAGATCCCGCTTTCGCCTATATTTTGATTTACCATCAACAATAATCATCCTTGTCATACTTTCTTTCGTGTATCGGCCGATTCTTGGCTTCTTCTTTAGGTTTCTGGAAAAAACCGACGCAGAGTTACAACTCCCTGTGTGGGTGGGCGACTTTGGATTGGCGATGCTTGCAAACCTACTTTCCGCCATCGTCATTGCGTTTTTCGTTCTCTTGGTTCTTGGTTGGCGCCGCATCTCAGCGGTTTGTGGCACGTTTGATGCGTATGATCTCAAGGACGACAACGCCAAGGAACCCTGGGGCAAGGTCACGATTCGCTACAACTTACTTTCCAACAAAATTCGTGGCAGCTTGATAGACGATACTCGTGATACCGAAATCGTCTTGGATGCAGTATTTGACCGGGGTCAGTATCTTCGGGGCCATTATGTTGAACGCAAGAATTTGCAGCGGCGGCGCTTGGGTGCATTCCTACTATTGCTGGGAGGAGACGGCGACTCCTACGAGGGGCCATATGTCTTTGTCGATCCACACGATACCAGTATGGTACCGAAGACAGGTCGCTCGCGATGGGAGCGCGTTCCCTGAACGTCATATATCATCGGTTTCAGTTGAAAGACGATATAGTGGCAGTCGTCGCTCAAATTGGAAAAAAGGACTACGTTTGGCTGTCTTTGTACCTCTCCCAGCCACTACGAGGTGGCCAAACATCACGCTTTTTAGTCGAATACCTGATTCACAAATTAAGGGGCCGTCATCACATACACTGGCTCCCCGGCCTAACTTCTTTTCGACAAATGTCCAGGCAATTTGGTTGGATG
>CAXMQD010000549.1:0-1990 GCA_964194965.1 uncultured Acidimicrobiia bacterium
AATGTAGGGGCCCTTGCCGGCGCGCGCGTGGGCCGCGGCCTTGGCGCCGGCCTCCTTGACCGCCAGCACGTCCATGCCGTCGACCTGGCTGCCCGAGATGCCATAGGCCTGGCCGCGATGATAGAGATCCGTGCGCGCGGAGGACCGTTCGATGGAGGTGCCCATGGCGTACTTGTTGTTCTCGATCACGTAGATCACCGGCAGGTCCCACAGCGCGGCCATGTTGAAGGCCTCGTAGACCTGACCCTGATTGACGGCGCCGTCGCCCAGATAGGTCAGGCTGACCGCGTTTTCGTCTCGGTACTTGTGCCCGAAAGCAACGCCGGTGCCGAGCGGCACTTGGGCGCCGACGATGCCGTGGCCGCCGTAGAAGCCCTTGTCCCGGCTGAACATGTGCATGGAGCCGCCCTTGCCCTTGGAGTAACCGCCGGCGCGCCCGGTGAGTTCCGCCATGACGCCCTTGGGGTCCATGCCGCAGGCCAGCATGTGGCCGTGATCGCGATAGGAGGTGATGACGCTGTCGCCGTCCGTGGTGGCGGCGCGCATGCCGACCACCACAGCCTCATGGCCGATATAGAGATGGCAGAACCCGCAGATCAGGCCCATGCCGTACATCTGGCCGGCTTTCTCCTCGAAGCGGCGGATCAGCAGCATGTCGCGGTAGTAGCCGAGCAATTCCTCGGCGTCGTAATCGCGGACGTCGGGTGCGCCAGCGCCGCGCTTGGCCCCGGCTTTCCGGGCGCTGGATTTTTTGACTACGGCCTTTTTCGCCTTGCTCGCCGCCTTGCTCGCCATGAAAGCCCCCGGAAATCCGCGCCCGCCCAAATTCCGCATCCGCCGGGCCCGGACAAGGTCCGGTCCCGCGCCGGCTGTATCAAAAAAATAGGCGCAACCGGCGCCAATTGCAACGAGGTATAATCCGTTACAATTCTTATGTTTTTCTTAAATTAATGTGATTTCGATTAATCGCGGGTCGCGGGCGCCGGGCGCAGCACCACCAAATCGCCGGAATACCCGTAGCCGAGCAGCATCCGGGCGCGCTCCTCGAGCAAGTCCGGGTCCAGGTTGTCGGTCCGCAACAGGGCGGTGCGGCGGTCGAGCAGGGTCCGCTCATCCGCCAGTTTCGCCTCGACGCGTTGCACCACCACGAGATCGCGCCGCAACTCGCGCCAAGCGAGGAAGCCGCGCTCGCCATGCAGCGCGTGATAGCCGAAATAACCGATCAACGAGGCCGCCAGGACCGTTGGCAGAATTTTGCGGCCTCGAACCCGGATCTCTCGGAGAATCGCCATGGTGCGCAGGGAATCACGGAGCGTTTCCCCGCGTCAAGGGAAAAGACTCTGAGATTCCAAGGAGATTCGCTGTTCAACCGCCGTGTAGGCCGGCCCCGGCGTAGACCGCGGCCGGGCCAAGTTCCGCCTCGATGCGCAGCAGCTGATTGTACTTGGCGGTACGGTCGGAGCGCGACAGCGAGCCAGTCTTGATCTGGCCGCTGTTGGTGGCGACCGCGAGATCGGCGATGGTGGTGTCCTCGGTCTCGCCGGAACGATGCGAGATTACCGTGCTATAGCCGGCCTTGTGCGCCATGCCCACGGTGTCCAATGTTTCGGTCAGGGTGCCGATCTGATTGAGTTTGATCAGGATCGAATTGGCGATACCGGCCTCGATGCCCCGGCCCAGGCGCGCCGGATTGGTGACGAAAAGGTCGTCGCCGACCAGTTGAACCTTATCGCCCAACGCCTCGGTCAGCGCCGCCCAGCCGTCCCAATCGTCCTCGGCCATGCCGTCCTCGATGGAGACGATGGGGTAGCCGGCGCAGAGGCCCGCCAGATAATCCGCCATGCCGACGGAATCCAGGGTCTTGCCCTCGCCGGCGAGCGCGTACTTGCCGTCCTTGAAGAACTCGCTGGCGGCGCAGTCGAGCGCGAGGCCGACCTCTTCGCCGGGTTGGTAGCCGGCCGCCTCGATCGCGGTCACGATGAAGCCGAGC
>CAXMQD010000550.1:0-16419 GCA_964194965.1 uncultured Acidimicrobiia bacterium
CCTGGTTGTGGTCCAGGAGGTCGCCGGTTCAATCCCGGTCAGCCACCCCAATTTTTCCAATAACTTACGAGTATTTTGGGCCAGCGATTCTGGCCCTTTCCTTTTGTTGGAGTGACACCCTGGGTGACAAGTGGCCGGCTCGGCTGTTTTAACCAGCCGATGGCAAACTTGACCCACGGGAACGGCGGAACTGCCAGTGACATCCCACGGGGCGCTTTCCAACTCTAACTGCGTTCTGGCGCTCTTGCGCCGCCGGCGACGTGGTGGCGGTGCTGAGCGGCGGCAAACCCGAATACTACGAGATCGCCGATCCACTGCTCTATTCCTCGCTCACGCATCTGAACCGTCCGGCCAAACACTGGCTGATCCGCCCGCTCTACCATCCCCAAGCGCATCGGCCCCCAAGCGCATCGTGAGTGGGGGTTCGGCGGAGGGAATCGGCTTCACGGTCTGGCCTTCCTCGTCCAACCGGAAGTTGGATGCGAGTCTGCCAGGTGCTCCCCCGATCTCACGAAAATCACGGTCTATGAGCGCGCCGCTACTCGCATTGCGCGATCATCTCACGAGAACGTGATAACGCTACTAATTGTAAAAGTTGATTAATTCCCGTCAAAAGTGTTAGAAATCAAAACCGTATTTTCTATGTAACGGAGAATTCTATCCTCGGCGAGGGTGCTAAATTCGCCATCCGGGCGCTAAAGTCCGGAAAAAGGCACGGAAATAAGGGGGGATCTTTCCATGCTCAAACGGGCACGTCGTGTCGCGGTTGTGATTGGCTTGTTCGGGGTTGCGCTGGCGGCAATTGGTATCTCGTGGCGCGCAACCATGCCGGAAACAATCGGAGATAGCGAGCGGGCGCAGCACCCGGCGCTGGAGTTGGTCGCACCCGCCTTCGCTGTGGGCAACGCGCCGCCTAAGGCCGAGGCCGGCTTCGGGCGCACGGTGTCAGTAGGCCAGACCGTTGTGCTCGATGGCAGCGGCTCGACCGAGCCCGAGGGCAAAAAGATCGATTTCCTCTGGGCCTTCGTCACGGTGCCGACGGGCAGTGCGGCCGCGCTTGACGATTCAACCGCGGTCAGACCCAGCTTTGCCGCCGATGTGGCGGGCGACTACGTGGTCGAACTTGTCGTCACCGAAGGCCCGCGCGACAGCGTGCCCGATACGGTCACCATCAGTACAACCAATTCTGCGCCGGTAGCCGAGGCCGGGCGCGACCAGGCGATCAATGTCGGTCAGGCGGTTCGTCTGGATGGCGCCGGGTCTTTCGACTTCGATGGCGATGCGCTCAGCTATGCCTGGACGTTAGTGTTCAGGCCGGCGGGCAGCGCGGCAACGCTCGACGATTTGACTGTGGTCCAGCCCAGCTTCGTCGCCGATGTGGCCGGGGACTATGAGGTCGAGATCACGGTGGACGATGGCGCGCTGACCAGTGCTCTGGATAGCGTCACCCTCAGTACCACCAACGTCGCGCCGGTCGCCGATGCCGGACTCGATCAGAGCGCCGTTGTTGGTCAGGTCATCCAGCTTGACGCCAGTCGTGCGGACGATGCCGAAGGCGACGAACTCGCCTTGGACTGGGCGCTGGTTCGGCGTCCTCAGGGAAGTGGGGCCAAGATCTCGACACCAGCGGAGGATCGACCCAGCCTCACGGTGGATGTGCCGGGCATCTATATCGTGCAGTTGGACTCGACCGACGGGCCTACGGACAGCGCACCCGACACCAGTGTCATCACAACAGGCAACACGGCGCCTGTGGCCGACGCGGGATTTGATCAGGCGATCGGGGCGGGCCAGTTGGTGACGTTGGACGGCGGCGGTTCGAACGACATCGACGGCGACGCTTTAATCTACCGTTGGGCGCTGCTCTCGGTCCCGGCGGGCAGCACGGCGACCTTGGATGACCCCAACGCAGTCAGGCCCGAGTTCACGGCGGACCTGGCGGGTACCTACGTGGCCCAGCTCGTCGTCGATGACGGCACCTTGCCGGGCCGTCCCGATACGGTGTCCCTGGGCACCAGCAACGTGGCGCCGGTGGCCGATGCCGGCCCGGACCAGACGGGGGCGGCCGGTGATTTGGCCCAGCTCAATGGCGGCACCTCCTTCGACGCCGATTTCGACGCGCTCACGTTTGAGTGGTCAATTCTGGTCACACCCAACGGCAGCGCGGCGTCACTCGACGACCCGAACGCGCTCAACCCCAACTTGGCCCTGGACAAGAACGGGGTCTATATCGTCCAACTCTTGGTCTCGGACGGCCAGGCCACAAGCGCGCCCGACGGAATCGTAATCGGCACCAGCAATAGCCGACCGGTGGCCGAGGCAGGGGCAGATCAGGCCGTTGTACGGGGCGTCCTGGTGCAGCTCGATGGCAGTGTCTCTAGCGATCCGGATAACGACCCGCTAACGCACCGTTGGGCGCTGCTCTCCAAGCCCGCGGGCAGTACGGCGGTGCTATCCGATCCTTCGGCAATCAATCCCAGTTTCACGGCGGACGCCCTGGGCGCCTATGTCGCACAACTGATCGTGAGCGACGGCACTACCGACAGTGAACCCTACACGGTGCTGATCGAGACCGTCAACCAACCGCCGGTGGCCAACGCGGGGCCGGATCAGACGGTCACCGCCGGCGATACCGTGGCGCTCGACGGCAGCGCCTCTTTCGACCCGGATCTGGACCCGCTGGCCTTTGCCTGGACGCTCTCCAGCGTGCCCGCGGGGAGTGTGGCCGCGCTGTCCGATTCCGGCGCGGTCGACCCGAGCTTCGTCGCGGATCTGGCCGGGGAGTACGTGATCGACCTGGTGGTCAACGACGGCCTGGCGGCCAGCCTGGCGGACCAGGTAACCATCACCGCCGATCCGGGCGTCAACCTGGCGCCGGTGCTGGGCGCGATCGGCAATCAGACCGTGGCGCTGGGGTCGAGTCTGATCCTCGGCTTGAGCGCGACCGATGCGAACGGCGATCCGGTGAGCTTTTTGGCGTCGCCACTACCCCTGCCCGCGGGCGCCGGCCTCGACAGCGTGAGCGGGGCGTTCTCCTTCACCCCCGACGAGACCCAAGTCGGCGACATCGCGCTCACCTTCATCGCGAGCGACGGTCTGTTGACGGACTCGGAATCCGTCACCATCACGGTCACCGGCGCGTCGATGGGCGGCGTCACCGCGCTCGCCGGGCGCCTGCTCGACGCCAACGACGCGGCGCTTGGCATCACCACGCCGATCGTCGGCGCCAGCGTCACCCTGCTCGACTCCGGAATCACGCCGGTCTTGAGCGATGCCAACGGCGAGTTTGCGCTCTCGGCCCTGCCGGCGGGCAGCCAAGTGATCGACATCGACTCGTCGACCGCCCAGCCGCCACCGGCGCCGCCGGTCGGGGGCGCCTACGCCAGCTTCCGCGAGAAGATCACGCTCATCTCCGCGGTCACCAACCAGATCGAGCGGCCGATCTACCTGCCGCGCATCGATCCCACCAGCATCGTTCAGGTGGTCGCCGGCCAGGCGACCGTGGTGGTCAACCCGAGCCTCGGCGTCACCATGACCGTGGCCGCCGACACCGCGTTCCTGAACGGCGTGCCATTCCTGGGCGAGCTCTCGATCTCCGAGGTGCCGCTGGAATTCGCGCCGGTCGCGCTGCCCGCGGAGTTCGGCTTCGCGCTGCTGATCTCGATCCAGCCGACCGGCGTCACCTTTAGCGTGCCGGCGCCGATCACCTTCCCCAACCTGGACGCCATGGCGCCGGGCAACATAATGGATATTTATTCGGTCGATCCGGTCAGCGGCAGCTTCGGCATCGTTGGCGTCGGGCAGGTGAATCTCGGCGGCACGGCCATCGACACCATCGCCGGCGGCATCACGGCGGCGACTTGGCACGGCTTTCTCGGACCCCCGCTGAACATCGATGTCAGCGGGAACAACTCGGAAATCCAGGACCCCGAAAAGTGCGTCCGTTGCGACAGCGGGTCCGGTACCCATGTCAGCTCGGGCAACCTGACCGCGGATCACAGCCTTGCCAGCTACCGCTCCCTCAATCAGACGCGCGGCTTGCGTTTCGTCTATAATTCGACCGGTGCCGACCCGTGGCCGGTGATCGTGACCGACACCACGATGCCGATGCGCTCGGCGGTGCCGAATACCCTCTCGGCGCGCCTCAACGTGGCCGGCGTGGCCCAGGATAGCGAGGTCTTCACCAGCACCACGGGGCTCAGCGATTCGGTCGACGAGACCGTTCATCAGGCGGTGCAATTCGATGCCGCCGAGTTCGCAACCGGCGTCTATACACACGACCTCACGGTGACCAGCAACTTCGCGCTCTCTTCGATCGGCATCCGTCAGTCCGGCGAGGTGCTGGTCAACAACGAGCAGGGAAGCCCCTTCGGTGCCGGCTGGACCCTGGACGGCTTGGAGCGGCTCCACGTGCAGGCCAATGGCGTCATCATCCTGACCCAAGGCGACGGCTCGATCCTGCGCTTCCCGTCGCTTGCGAGTGCGAGCGGGACATTCGGGCCACCCATCAACTCGGATGCATCGAGCACGTTCTTCCAAGCCAGGCTCGCCATCGCGGATTTCAACGGCGACGGGGCGCTCGACCTGGCGGTCCCGGACGACGGATTCGACCTTTATCTGGGCGACGGGCAGGGGCAGTTTCCGGTGGTGCGCGAAAATCCCTGTACCGGATGCTCGGATTCGGTCAGGGCCCAGACCGGGGACTTCAACAACGACGGCTTGCCCGATGTCATCGTCTCTCATGGCTTATCTGGCGCGACCCGAAAGGTGACGCTGCATCTCAGCCTCGGCAGCGGGTTCTTCGCACCGGCGGTCGATATACCGTTCTCGGACCGACCGACCGACCTGGCGGTCGCGGACTTCGATCAGGACGGGAACGACGATTTCGTGACCGCGTTGTCTATCGATCTTGGCATCCGCTTTGGCGACGGTGCCGGTGGCTTCCCGGGCAGCCGGACGCTGGGGCTGGATGATTTCGCCCGTGCCATAGCGGTCGCGGACCTGAACGGCGATTCCCTGCCCGACATCCTCGCCAGGGAAACGACATTTGGCGACGGACAACTTTCGGTCTTCCTCAACAACCCGCTCGACCCCGGCTTTTTCACCCGCACGATCTTCGTCTTGCCGGGCAGCGACGACGTCGCCTTGGAGGGGTTTCAGCAGATCCGGACGGCGGACTTCAACAGCGATGGCAACCTCGATGTCGCGGTCAAGGACGTAAATGCCGACAATGTCAGGATCCTGTTCGGCGACGGCACCGGCGATTTCCCCAGCAGCGTGGTGTTGTCCACCGGAAGCATAGATCTCATCGAGATCGACGTGGCCGACTTCAACGGCGACGGAAATCCTGATCTCGTTTGCGACTACCGTAATTTACCCGGGATCCCGGTGGGAGTCGCGGTCATGTTCGGCGACGGACAGGGCGGCTTCTCATCCCCCGCGATCACGCCGATCGTCGGCGCCAGCGGAAGTATGTTTGCGGTCCGCGCGGGCGACTTCGACGGCGACGGAATTCCCGACGTGGTGACCGGCATTTTCGGCGATGACGTGTTCGCTGTGCTGCCCAACGTCGTGAGCGGCGTACCCGACGTCTTCGCCAGCCCGGCCGGGGATTTCTCGACGCTGGTCGAGAACCTGGACAATAGCTTCACCCGCACGCTGAAGAACGGCACGGCAATCGAATACGACGCCGATGGCTTCATGACAGCAGCCGTGGATAGGAACGGCAATACCACGGCCTACGCCTACGATGGCGGCGGCAATCTCACCACCATCACCGACCCGGTCGGCCTGGTCACGACGCTTGCCTATACCGGCGGGCTGCTGACCTCGGTACCGACCCGGCGAGCCGGGTCACCGGCTTCGCCCACGACGGCGGCGGCAATCTCACCCAGATCACCGATCCAGACCTCTCGGAGCGTCTCTTCGCCTACGACGCCCGCCATCGGCTCACGTCCCAGACCTCCAAGCGCGGGTTTGTCACCAGCTACGACTACGGCCCCCACGGCCGCAACGTCCGCGCCGACCGGCCGGATAGCTCCTTCACCCTCACCGCGCCCAGCGAGGTCGCCGGCCTGATCGACGTCGCCGCCGGCCTCGGCACCCCGGCCAACCCGGCGCCCTTTACGCGCCCCGAAGACGCGGTGGCGAGCTTCACCGACGGCAACGGCAATGCCACCGTCTTCGAGCTCGACAAGTTCGGCGGCGCGACCGGCCGCACCGACGCCCTCGGCCGGACCACAGAGACCGTCCGCGACGGCAACAGCCTGGTCACCGAAACCACGGCCGCCAACGGCCGCGTCGACCAAATGACCTACGATGGGCAAGGCAACCTGCTGACCCGCACCGAGGCGGTGGGAGACGCGTTGGAGCGCGTGACCGCGTTGGAATACGAGCCGGTCTTCAACCTGGTCACCAAGATCACCGATCCGCGCGGCAACGAGACGACCTTCGCCTACGACGGCAACGGCAACCTGACTACGACCACCGATGCCGCGCTGACCCAAACGGTCATGGTCTACGGCGACGCCAACTGTCCGGGCCTGGTGACCAGCGTCACCCGGGCCGCTTCGCGAATGGCCTTCGGATCGATCCTGGCCCGGGTTTGTGAATTGAATAAGCGCGCTTGGTCCCGGGCCTCTGAAACGCCGATGGCGGGCCACGGTCCAATGGTGAGACGGTGGTGCTTGAGCCTGCCATCCTCGTCGGGGAGGTGACACGAAATACACCAGGTCTTCGAACCTCGGTCGGTGATTCGTAAACATAGCCCATCGGCGCCGGAATCGAACCGTTCAGCCCGCTTTCCTTTAGGGGCTATTGGCAGCTTCCCAATTCCGAGGTCGCTCATGTGTTTCGAGTTTCGCTTCGGCATGGCCGGCACCTCTCCGGTCAAGAATTTGGGTGACATGTGGGTGACAAAAAAATGATACGGCGCAGCACGACAGGGAAAAGGAACAACTGTAGAGTCCGAAAAACAGCAAAAACATGCGGTTTTGACATGGGTTTAGTGAGTGGAGATGAACGGGGGTGAAACTTTTGGTCTCCTGGTTTCGGTCCCGGATTCCGTGGGTTTAAATCCCATCAGCCACCCCATTCTTTCGCCGGTTTCCCGCTCCTGTATGACATCCGGGCCGGGACTCGCGAATCGGCGGGAATCGCACTACCCTCACACCATGACGGCCATCGCATTTCGCCGCGCTATCTTCGCCGTACTGCTCCTGGCGCTCGCCGGCGCGGCCTTCGGGGACGGTGCGCGGGCCCAATCCTACGACGACGGACTGCGCGCCTATGACACCGGCGATTTCGCCAAGGCGCTGGAGATCTGGGGCCCCTTGGCCGAAAACGGCGATCCGGTCGCGCAATATAGCCTCGGCAAGCTGCTCGAGAACGGCGGCGTCGGGGTGCCGCGCGACCTGGCCGAGGCAGCCAAATGGTACCAGCGCTCGGCCAGCCAGGGCATTGCGGCGGCCCAGAACAACCTCGGCCTGATGTACGCCCAGGGCCGCGGCGTGCCGCAGGATGTCACTCTAGCCGTCAAGTTCTGGCGCGACGCGGCGGCCAAAGACCACGTCGTCGCTAAATTCAATCTGGCCTTGGCCTATTTCCGTGGCGAGGGCGTGGCGGAGGATCGGGTCGAAGCGCAGCGCTGGTTCCGGGCCGCCGCCGAGCTCGGCCTGGCCGACGCCCAATACGCGCTCGCCCAGATCATCCGCATGGGTCTGACGGCCGAGGCCGACGAGGCCGAGGCGCTGCACTGGTACCAACTGGCCGCGGCCCAGGGGCACGTGAAGGCCGAGGCCCAGGCCCGGCAGCTGCGCGACGCCGGGGTCATAGCGCGGATACCCCTTGGGACGCCGCTGCCGGTGGCCCCGGTAGTTGCGGCCACCGAGCCATTACCGCCGCCCAAGTCCGTGGAGAAGCCCGTGGTCGAGCCAGCGGCGCCGGATTCGGCGATGGCGCCCGCACCGGAACTGGAGATAGCGACCGTGCCAGAACCGGAGATACCGGCCGCACCGGAACCAGCGATGGTGCCCGCACCGGAACCCACGGTGACGGCGGCGCCGGCGCCCGAAGCCGCGCCGGCCGCGGCGACACCCCCGGCAATAGCCGAAGGTCGCTACAGCGCCTGGTTGATTTCGTTCAAGGACGCGGCCGAGGCGCGCGCCTACCTGCAGGCCGCGCTGGGCAAGCATCCGGATATATTCGCCGAGGCCCCGGGCGCGGTTTCGGCGGCCCAACCGGGGCCGGGCGCAACCTTCCACCGGGTGCTGGCGGGCGGCCTGTCGAGCCGTCCCGCGGCGCGCGACCTGTGCCGGCGCCTGCGCGCCGCCGAGCCGGGAACTTTTTGTAAAGTCTTGGCGAATTAAACCCGGGGAGCGCTTTAGGTCGGGGATAGGGGCCAAGAAGAGGGGGCGGCGGCGCCATGGAACTTCGCAAAACCGTAATCGTGAAAGAAACCATCGAGGCCGACGATTTGGGTCGGGCTTGCGCGCCGGTGGTCCGGGTTGCCGCGCTCGCGGTCATTCGCAACCCCTTCGCCGGCAAGAAGGCCGACGACCTGACGCCGCTGTTCGATATCGGCGGCGAACTGGGCGCGCGCCTGATGGACGACCTGGTGGCGCTGCTCGGGGCCGCGCCGGTCAGCTACGGTAAGGCGGCCATCGTCGGGGTCGCCGGCGAGATGGAGCACGGTGGCGCCATGACCCATCCCAAGCTGGGCAAGCCGATGCGCGCGGCGGTCGGTGGCGGCAAGGCGCTGATCCCCTCCAACGTCAAAGTAGCGGCGCCGGGCACCGCCATCGACATGCCGCTCGGCCACAAGGACGTGGCCTGGTCGTTCGATCACTTCGACACCATGACCGTGATGGTGCCCGACGCGCCGCGTCCCGACGAGATCGTGCTGTGCATGGCGGTCGCCGACGGCGGCCGGCCCAACCCACGCTGCGGCAGCGGTCCGATCACGGACTGACTTGCTCTAACCCCAGATGTCGCGGCTGATGCTTTGGTACCAGCCGCGGGCGTAGCCGGCTTCCTTGCGGCGGAAGCTCGCGTCGGCGCCCAACGGGCTGAGCCCGCCCGAACCTTCGATCTTGACGATCTTGCCACCCTCGTAGCCGTAGACCATGGCCACCGAGATCCCGTAGTTCTCGTTGACCAGGCTGTAGCAGGTGTTGATCAGCTTGGGCGCGCCCGGCGCCGCGCCCTTGAGCAAATTGACCACGGCCTCGGCGCAGGCCTTGGCCTGGGTCGAGGCGGAGAAGGCGGACTTGGGCATCGGCGCGGCGATACAGGCGTCGCCGATCACATGCACCCCGGGCTGGAGCGTGGACTCGAAGGTCCGCTGGTCGATCGGACACCATTCGGTCTGGTCCGCGAGCCCCGAGGCCTCGGCGATTTTTCCCGCCTTCTGGGCCGGGACGAAGTTGACCACATCGCCGGTCTCTTCGCCGAAATCGGTGTAGAGCGTCCGGCGCGCCGGATCGACCCGGCGCACCAGGCCGTCATCGTCGAGGGTGCGGTATTCGATCATGCCCGGGTAGAGCGCCGCCCAGGCCTCCTCGAACAGGCCCTGCTTGGAGTATTTTTCCTTGGGGTCGAGGGCGATGATCTTGGACCGGGGTTTGGCCTTGGTGAAGTAGTTGGCGACCAGGCTGATGCGTTCGCCCGGTCCCGGCGGGCAGCGGAACGGATTGACCGGCGGCGAGATCACGAACACGCCGCCGTCCGGCATGGCCTCGAGCTGCTTTCTGAGCAGCAGGGTCTGCGCGCCCGCCTTCCAGGCATGGGGGATCTGCGCCGCCGTGCCGGCGTCCAGGCCCTCGATCGCCTCCCAGCGGAAGTCGATGCCGGGCGAGACGATGCAGCGCTCGAAACCGATGCTGCCGCCGCCGGCCAGGCGAACCTCCTTCTTGGTGCCGTCGACCGCGGCGGCGGTGGCGTGCACGACCTCGACGCCCAGGCCTCTCAAGGCGTCGTAGCCGTGAGTGATGTAGTCGATGGTGTTGATGCCACCGATTACCGTATTGGAAAACGGACAGGTGACGAACCGTTTCGACGGCTCGATCAGGGTGACGCCGATGCTGGGGTCGAAGCGCTTGACGTACTTGGCCGCCGTGGCGCCACCGAAACCGCCGCCGACCACCACCACCTGGGTCTTGCCGGCCGCGAAGGCGGGCGCCGATCCGGAAAGCGACAAGACGCCCCCCAGGGCGCCCCCCGGGACACGCCCCAAGGTGCCCAGCGCCGCGCTGGCGCCCAAACCTTTGTTGAAACCTCTGCGTGTAATTCCGGTCATAACCGCGACGCCCTACTTGCCGGAGAAGAGCTTGGCCAAGGCCGCGATCTCTTGGTCCGAGAAGCCCTTGGCGATTCGGTTCATGATCGTGGCTTCGAGGCTATCGGACTTGAAGGCCTTCAGCTTCTCGGTGATGAAGTTCTCGGACTTGCCGGCGATGGTCGGCATGTCCCCGGCGCTCCGGCCGTCGGTGCCGTGGCAGGAGAAGCAGGTGTTGGCCAGCACCGCGCCCGAGGCCATCTCGGCCTGGGCCGGCCCAGTCGCGCCCGGCCCTGTCACGTATAGGGTGCCCGCGATGAAAGCGATCGCCGCCGTGACGCATCTATGGCTCATCACGCCCTCCTTCGATCGCTGCCAGCGTAATGACGACTCATCCCGATCGCCCGGGTTCCGCGTGCCGGACAGTCCTGCGATCCGGGCCTCGATGATAGCGCCGGTTTACGCCGTTCGCCATGGCGTAGCTTGGCCGGGCGCCCCAGGGTCACGGGCACGTGAACTCGTTTGAACGGCGAAACCTGCCCAGGCTGCCATAATCGTCCGGCTTCATGATAGAGGGAGGTGGGAATGCACAAGCTATCACCCATACTTGGGACCGTCGTCGGAGCGGTGGCGGCCCTGGCCGTGTCGAGCCTTTCCGCTCAGGCGGACAACATCGTCAGCACCATCGTGAACGCGCCGCTGACCGCCTCGGGCACGGTCAAGGACGCGCGCGCCGGCATCAACGTCTACCTGCAATCGGCGGCGGCGCCGGGGCTTGAGTTCATGGACCCCGCGGTGACCGGCTTCGGCATCGCACCGGGCGGGCGGCTCGAAATCGAGATGGCCGTGGGCTTCGAGCGCGACTGGTCGGTCGATCTGACCCAGAACGCGATCATGATGGTCACCGGAGCCCCCCAGCAGGGCCTACCCGGCAAGGCGGTCGGTTACACCGTGGGCGAGGGCGGCAACGAGAACACCTTCGTCATCACGCCGACCGGCGCGCAAGGCCTGCCGGCGGCGGCCCTGATGTCGCCCGCCCCGGGCGCCAAGGCGGACCCGATCCGCCAGCGCGGGCTCAAGGTCATCCACATCGGCTTTCAGCAGAGCGCGTTCCGCAACCGTGGCAACCGTGGCCGGGTCGAGGTCCGTTTTCTCGATGCGGCCGGCAAAGTCACCCAGAAGGGCACCGCGGCGATCGAATTCCTGTCCGCGCCGGTGGCTCAAGTGCTGCCGACCAACTTCCCCGACAAGCGCCGCAATCACAACTGGCAGCGCGCCGCGCCCGGCCAGATCCTGGGGCAGGCGCCGGGTACCGTGCCGATTGCGCTGATGCTCTACGATCGGCCCCGGGGCTTGACCGGCGACGAACTCTACGCCTTCAAGGGCGGCATCGCCGGCGCCGGCGTGCTCTCGACCCAGCAACTCGAGGCCATGGGCTACGGCAAGCCGGCCGAAATCGCCCGCTACAACGGCGGCCTGATCGTCCAGGATAGCGACGGCGACGGCGTGCTCGATCCGGCCACCGACCGGATCATCGGCGGGGTCATCGCCAAGGCACCCAAGGGCGCCAAGGGCCAGGAGCTGCGCAGCCTGGAACTGGACGGTAAGCCGGTGCTCTCGGCGGCCACCGAGACCCTGGTGCCCAAGGCCGGGAAACGCTGGGGCGGGGCGCAGATGCGGCTGCAATTCACCGCCGGCGACACGGCCGGCAAGTACCGCCCGACGCTGGCCCTGCTTAGGGACCCCGAGAATTTGGGCAGCGGCGATGGCTCCCGCTACACCTACACCATCGTGGTGAAGTAGTTACTTCTGGCAAAATCTCGAGGGCCCGAACGTTCCGGGCCCGGTTCTTTTTCCGGCATCGCGGGCGCCGCGATTGTGTGACAATGCGCCATGACCGGCGAACTCCTGACCGTGGCCGAAATGGCCCGCGCCGACGAGGCGGCGATCGCGGCCGGCGTGACGGGCGCCGAGCTCATGGAGAACGCCGGGCGCGCGGTGGCCGAGGCGGTCCTTGCCCGCCACCCGGCCGGCCCGGCGCTGGTGCTGTGCGGTCCCGGCAATAACGGCGGCGACGGATTCGTTGCGGCACGCCATCTGGCCGCCGCCGGTTGGCCGGTGCGTCTCGCGCTGCTGGGCAGCCGGGGCCGGCTGGAAGGCGATGCCGCCCATCACGCGGCACTCTGGGACGGGCCGGTCGAAGCCCTGACCGGGGACAGCGCCGCCAGCTTGCCGGACGCTGCCGAGGTGGTGATCGACGCGCTGTTCGGCGCCGGGCTGTCGCGGCCACTCGAAGGCGCCGCGCGCCGGGTGGCCGAGGTCCTCGATCCTGGCCAGGCCCTGGTGGCCGCGGTCGACGTGCCGAGCGGCGTCTCGGGCGACAGCGGCGCGATCCTGGGCGAGGTCGCGGTGCAAGCCGCGCTCACGATCACCTTCTTCCGCAAGAAACCCGGCCATCTGCTGCTGCCCGGTCGCTTTCGCTGCGGTGAGGTAATTCTCGCCGACATTGGCATTCCGGACCGGGTATTGGCCGACATCGCGCCCCAGACTTTCGAGAACCGTACCGGGCGTTGGGGCGACGGCTACCCTTGGCGCCGACCCGGCGACCACAAGTACGATTTCGGCCACGCCCTGGTCCTGGGCGGACCGGTCATGACCGGGGCCGGGCGGCTGGCGGCCCGCGCGGCCCTGCGGGTCGGGGCCGGGCTGGTGACCGTGGCCTGTCCGCCCGAGGTCCTGGCGATCTACGCACTTGCGACGCCGAGCGGGATGACGGTGCCGATTGCGGACGAGGCGGAATTCGGCGCGCTTTTGGCCGATGCGCGAAAAAACGTGGTGCTGATCGGTCCGGGCACCGGCGTCGGCCCGGAGACCCGCGCCCGCGGTCTGGCGGCCCTGGGGGCGGGCAAGATGGTGGTTCTGGATGCCGACGCGTTGACCTCGTTCCAGGACCGGCCCGAGGCGCTGTTCGAGGCGCTGTTCGAAGTCGGCAAGGGTTCCTGCGTCCTGACCCCGCACGAAGGCGAATTCCGGCGCCTGTTCCCGGATTTGGAGGGCGGCAAACTGGCGCGCGCCTGTGCGGCCGCGGCCCGCAGCGGGGCGGTGGTGCTGATCAAGGGCGCCGACAGCGTGATCGCGGCGCCGGACGGGCGCGCCGCGATCAACACCAACGCGCCGCCGGAACTGGCGACGGCCGGCACCGGCGACGTGCTTGCGGGCCTGGTCGCAGGATTTCTGGCGCAAGGAATGAGCGCCTTCGATGCGGCCTGTGCGGCGGCATGGCTGCACGGCGAGGCCGGCACCGCATGTGGGCCGGGGCTGATCGCCGAGGACCTCTGCGAGGCCTTGCCGGGGGTCCTGCGGGCACTCCGCGAATTTCTCCGGGAGTGATGCAATATTCTCCTGTTTTTTCGGTATCTTATTGCATTCCGGGCACTTACGACATTTACCCGCGGTTAAGCAGTTTTGCGCGATAATAAAGTTTATTGAGACGCGCAAGCCCGGTAAGGGCGGTGCTATCGAGCCAAAGGGTTTCATTATGTTTGCGCAGCAGATTAGCGAGTGGTTCAAGTCCGGCGTCCGTCGACCGGAAGTTCAGATCGGCGGCGTATTCCGGAGTATCCGCAAGGGCAACATTATCGAGACCGCCCGGGTGCTCGATATCGCGCCCGATCCCATGGGCGTTCCCCACGTTCACTTCATGGTTTCGGTCAAGAGCGCGCACCAGGATAGCTTCGAGGAGCAACGGATTCTGGGGCTGACCACCTTCACGGAGAGATTCGCCAGCGCTTTGCCGGCCTGAGGTCCGGCGACCAATCCTTCCCGATGTTGCCGCCCGCACCGGCCCAGAAGTTGGGCGGGGCGGTCGCTTAAATTCAAATAGATCGGCCGATCGATCGCCGCGCCAATCCCGCGCCTTGGCCCGCGCCAATCCCGCGCCTTGGCCCGCGCCTTGGCCCGCGTCTTGGCTGGTCTCCGGGTCTTGAGTGGACGCTCAGGCTCGTGAATAGTGCGACCGGCGTCCGGGCTTGCGATTCGCGCAAGGACCCGCGGCGCGTTCGGAGCACGACAGCCATGAGCGAAATTTCGGTACGGCGGTCCGAAACCGGTGGGTCCAGCGCCGCGGCCGAGCGGCTTGCCTGCCTGCGCGAGCTGGAACGCAAAGTTCTGTGGTTGTCGAGTTGGACCATCCACAACGCCAACCACCGGCGCGCCAGCCGCGACGGGCTCAAGGTCGGCGGCCATCAGGCCTCCAGCGCCTCCCTGGCGACGCTGATGACGGCGCTCTATTTCGACGTGCTGCGGCCCCAGGACCGGGTCGCGGTCAAGCCCCATGCGAGCCCGGCGTTTCACGCCATCCAGTACCTCTTGGGCCAGCAAGACCGGGACCAGTTGGAGCGCTTTCGCGCCTTTGGCGGCGCCCAATCCTACCCGTCGCGCACCAAGGACATCGACGACGTCGACTTTTCCACGGGCTCGGTCGGCCTGGGTGTCGCCATGACCACCTTCGCCAGCCTCGCCCAGGACTACCTGCGGCTCAAGGGTTGGGCGCCGGAGGGCCTGCCCGAGGGCCGCATGGTGGCGCTGGTGGGCGATGCCGAACTCGACGAGGGCAACGTCTACGAGGCGCTGTTCGAGGGCTGGAAGCACGACCTGCGCAATGTCTGGTGGATCATCGACTATAACCGGCAGAGCCTGGACGCGGTGGTGCCGGATCGCTTGTTCGGGCGCTTCGATCAGATGTTCACGAACTTCGGCTGGCGGGTCGTGACCATCAAGTACGGCAAGCGCCTGGAGGCGGCCTTCGCGCGGCCCGGGGGAGAGGCGCTCCGGCACTGGATCGACGACTGCCCGAACTCGCTCTATTCGGCGCTGGTATTCAAGGGCGGCACGGCCTGGCGCCGGCAGCTCGACGCCGATATCGGCGCCGAGCCGGGAATCGCCGATATCCTCGCCGATCACGACGATTCGGCCCTGGCGGCGCTGATGACCAACCTGGGCGGCCACGACATGGAGACCGTGCTGGACGCCTTCCACGCCATCGAGGACGACCGACCGACCTGCTTCATCGCCTACACCATCAAGGGTTTGGGCCTGCCCTTCGCCGGCCACAAGGACAACCACGCCGGGCTCATGAACCCGGATCAGATGGCGGAATTCCAGCGCCGCAACCGAATCCCGGAGGGCGCGGAATGGGACCGCTTCGCCGGCCTCGACCTGCCCGAGGCGACGTTGCGCGACTTTCTCGATGCCGTTCCCTTCGCCGCCCGGGGTCCGCGGCGTTACCACGCCGCGTCGGTGCCGGTGCCGGTGGACTTTCCGAAGCCCAGTGCCCCCAAATCCAACGGTGGGGTGATGTCGACCCAAGACGGTTTCGGCCGAATAATGGCAGATCTGGCGCGCGACGGCGGCGCGCTGGCCGAGCGCATCGTCACCACCTCGCCCGACGTGACCGTTTCGACCAACCTTGGTGGCTGGGTCAATCGGCGCGGTATCTTCGACCGCCATCCGCGCGCGGACGTGTTCAAGGAGCAGAAGGTGGTCTCCGCCCAGCGTTGGGGCATGTCTCCGGAGGGCCAACACATCGAGCTGGGCATCGCCGAGAACAACCTGTTCATTCTGCTCGGCGCGCTGGGCCTGTCCCACTCGCTGTTCGGCTCCCGCCTGCTGCCGGTCGGTACGCTTTACGATCCCTTCGTCCAGCGCGGCCTGGATGCGTTGAATTACGCCTGCTACCAGGACGCCCGCTTCATGGTGGTGGCGACCCCCTCGGGGATCACCCTGGGGCCGGAAGGTGGCGCCCACCAGTCGATTTCGACGCCGCTGATCGGCATGGCCCAGGACGGCCTGGCCAGTTTCGAGCCGGCCTTCGTGGACGAGCTCTCGGCGATCATGGCCTGGGCCTTCGACTACATGCAGCGCGGCGGCGAGGGGGGGGATGCGCGGGAGACCGGCCGGGCGCCGGTGGCCGGCTCCGGGACCGCCTGGCTGCGCGATGCCGCCGGCGGCGCGATATACCTGCGGCTGTCGACCCGGCCCCTGGCCCAGCCGGCGCGCGCATTATCGGCCTCTCTTGCCGAGGACGTGATCGCGGGCGGCTATTGGCTGCGGCCGCCGGCGCCCGGCGCGGAACTGGCGATCGTCTA
>CAXMQD010000551.1:0-10786 GCA_964194965.1 uncultured Acidimicrobiia bacterium
CGTCGAACTGGCGGCTCGGGTGCGCGGCGTCCACATTGACGGCGCGGCCGACGCTTCGGACCACCGGCCGGTGTGGATCGATATCGACCTCGATGACCCGGCGGCGCCGTTGTCCGGCTAAGTAGGTTTTCGAAAATCCGCCCATGGAACGAGGGGCGGCCAACGCGAAAACATCGTCGACTCGAAATGACTGCTGATGACTAACAAGAAAAGTTCCGGACGTTCCGATCGATGTCCGGTCTTCCCCCAACTTCAGACATTCCGGGCAAGGTTGGAAATGTCTCAAGGTGACCCACAGCGGAACTGGAGGTTGCCGACAAGGGTGACGACCGAGAGAAGCGCCCCGACGGCGATTGCGTTGCCTAATTCGCCTTTCTTTCAGCCGTACCGTAGGCCGCTTCAAGACCCGGATCTTCATTCATGCGCGTGCGCGGCAAATCATCGTCAAACTTAACCCAAGGAAGCTGGGTCTCCACGGCGTAATGGTAGTTCAGAGACACCGCCTCAGGATGATCCAGTGTGCCGATCGCGACCCAAATATGATCAGGGCCGGACTTCGCATCCTCGCCCAGAGACTCCAAATATTGAAGTGTCAATGAGCTCCCGCAGTCCGGACAGAATCCTCTATCGCCAATGGGAGAGGATCGGTAGACCTTCGGCTCTCCCTTCGTAAATCGGAAAGCGCTTAATGGGAACCCTGTAAAGGCCCAGTACGCGCTACCTGTCCACTGTTGGCAGTTGCGGCAATGACATATTCCACTCTTGTTGGGAGGCTCGCTCGCCTCATATCGGATAGCGCCGCACAAGCATCCGCCTGTCCATTCCATGGCAACCTCCAATTTTTCATGGGATCAGTACAAGATTAGCGATATTCGTGATGAGAAGCCATGTCTCTTCTTGGCTACTTTCCCCCGTTCCAGCCATGCCCGCGGCACGTCCGGTTACTCCCAAAAGGCGACATAACTGTCGGCCAAGCGCATTCGATTCGCCGATGTTCGAATCCAGACACTAGGTTCGCTCGTCATCGCGTTGCGGCGGCGCCAGTTGGCGCGGAACGGCCAGCCAATTGGGCGTGCGAGGTATCCAAAACCCTCACGCCTCGGCCGCGTCGGTTTCCCGCTTCAGCCGCTCCCGCAGTTCGGTCTTGAGCACCTTGCCGGTGTTGTTCTTGGGCAGGGTCTCGACCACGTGGTAGCCGCGCGGGCGCTTGAAGCGGGCGATTCTTTCGAGGCACAGCGCGTCGAGCGCCGCGGTGTCGAGCGCGGTTCCCTCGCGTGCGACCACGAAGGCGATCACCTCTTCGCCCCACTCCGGGTGCGGCTGGCCAACCACCGCGCATTCGAGCACCGCCGGGTGTCGCTGCAACACCTCCTCGATCTCGCGCGGGTAGATATTGGCGCCACCGGAGATGATCAGGTCCTTGGAACGGTCTTTGAGGGTGAGGAAACCCTCGGCGTCGAGCACGCCCAGATCGCCGGTATGAAGCCAACCGCCGGCGAGTGCCGCCGCGCTCGCGTCGGGATCGTCCCAATAGCCGAGCATGACCGAATCGCCGCGCACCAGGACCGCGCCCAGTTCGCCCGGCGGCAGCGGCCGATCTTGCGCATCGGCGATCCGGACCTCGACCACGCTGTGGGCGCGGCCGACCGAGGCGAGCCGTTCGGCGTGGCGCGGGTGCCCGGCGTTGGCGTGCTCGGCGCGAGTGAGCACAGTGATGGTCATGGGGCTCTCGCCCTGGCCGTAGATCTGCACGAAGCGGTTGCCGAAGCGTGCCATGGCTAGCTTCAGGTCCTCGACGTACATCGGCCCGCCGCCGTAGACCACGGTCTTGAGATTGGTATGCTCGGCGTTGGCGGCCTCCGGGTGCTCGACCAGGCGCTTGATCATGGTCGGTGCCGCGAACATGCAGATGCCCCGCCAGTGGCGCCAGAGCTCGAAGATCTCGAGCGGGTCGAAGGCGCCGCTCTCCGGCACCACGTTGCAGGCCCCGGCGGCGACATGGGGCAATATGTATAGGCCCGAACCATGGGTCATGGGGGCCGCGTGCAGGATGCAATCCCCGGCTGCTACGGCGTCGACGTCGGCGTAGTAGCTGAGCGTCGCGGCCAGCAGGTTGCGGTGCGACAGCATGGCGCCCTTGGGCCGCCCGGTGGTGCCGCTGGTGTAGAACAGCCAGGCCAGATCGTCGGGTCCGCGTTCGGCGATCTCCATGGGATCGCCCGCGCACAGTGCAAGAAAGGCAGGCGACGGCGCGCCGGCTTCGCCGAGATCGCATAGCGCCTCGAGCGCGGTGAGCTCGTCGGCGAGCGGCGCGATGGTTTGGGCCAGGCCGTGGCTGGCCAGACAGAGCCGGGCGCCGCTGTGGCCCAGAATGTAGCGGAACTCCTCGGGGTGCAGCTTGGCGTTGATCGGCACCGCGGTCAGCCCGGCGTGCCAACAGGCGAACAGGACCTCGACGAAGGCGGGGCTATTGGCCATGGCGATCGCGACCCGCGCGCCCGGTGCCAAGCCATAACGATCGCGCAAGCTGCCCGCCAGGACCGCGGCGCGCCGGGCCAACTCGCCGTAGCTGGCGGTAACCGTTGTGCCCAGTGCCAGTGCCGGCCGCGCCGGATCGGCGGCGGCGCTGCGCTGCAAAAACTCGGCGACGTTCATGGCCCCGGGTTCGCTGGTGGGCACGCGCCGTCATTCGATGTCGTCATTTTCCGCGCCTTCACGAGCGATTTCCGCGCCCCGGGTATTGGCTTGGCGATGGGCGGCCTGTTATACCAGACGACAGTTCCCACCGCTCGTGCAAACGGTGGAACAAGCGTAAAGGACCGATAAAGAGATGCAGCGCGCCAAGAGGGCCAAGACGCATCTCGCCGCCATCGCCCGGGTACTTCGTGCCATGCCGGCGGTGGTGGTCTGCACACTCTTGCCGCTCATGTCGCTGCCCAGCGCCGCCCAGGAGGTCCAGGTCCAGTACCACCGGATCGGCACCGGCTCCACCGTCGGCACCTACTTCCCCATCGGCGGGCTCATCGCCAGCGCGGTCAGCAAGCCACCGGGCAGTCGCGACTGCGCGGCCGGTGGCAGCTGCGGCGTGCCCGGGCTTATTGCCGTCGCCCAGTCGACCAGGGGCTCGGTTGAAAACGTCATGGGAATTGCGGCGGGAACGCTGGAATCCGGCCTGAGCCAGGCCGACATCTCGTATTGGGCCTACAACGGCAAGGGCGCTTTCGCGAAGACCGGGCCGATCAGGAAACTGCGTTCGGTGGCCAATCTGTTTCCCGAGGCGGTGCACGTCGTGGTGCGTCGGAACGCCGGGATCGAGACTCTCGCCGATTTACGGGGCAAGCGGGTCTCGCTCGACCGAGAGGGTTCGGGCACCCGGGTCGACGCCTTGCTGATCCTCGAGGCGTTCGGGCTCGGACTCGGCGACATCGCGGCCGAGGCGCTCGCCGCCGGCGATGCCGCGGACCGTCTGCGCGACGGCGATCTCGACGCTTTTATCATGGTGGTCGGCACGCCGGCGACCGCGATCCTGGGCCTGGCCGAGGATTCGCTGATAACCCTGCTGCCGATCGCCGGGCCGGCAGCGGCGGGGCTGCGCGAGAGCTATCCCTTCTTCCACAAAGACCGCATCGAGGCCGGGACTTATTTCAACGTGCCCGCGACCGAGACCCTTTCGGTTGGCGCCCAATGGCTGGTGTCGGCCGACCTGCCCGACGAACTGGTCTATGGCTTGACTCGGGCGCTGTGGCACAAAAATACCCGGCGCCTGCTCGACAATGGTCATCCCAAGGGAAAGGTGATCCGCAAGGTATCGGCGCTCGACGGCCTGGTGGTGCCGCTGCACCCGGGTGCCCGGCGCTACTATGGCGAAGCCGATTCGCCGTTTCCGGGCCTGGCGCCGGAAAAGGCGAAGTAGGCTCGCTCTAGCCGGTCTCGATCGACCAGGGTTCGGCTTGCGCCGCCTCGGTCCAGGCGGCCAGGTCCGGCCAGGCGAGAAGCGCGTCCCGGTACGCCGCGGCCGCGCCTTCGAGCGCCACGCCGTAGCTGTGAAAACGGGTCGCGACCGGCGCGTAGAAGGCATCGGCGGCGCAGAATTCTCCGAACAGGAACCGGCCGCCGCCCGAGGTGCGGCCGGGGGCCCGGCCCAAGGTGCGACTGGGGGCGCGGCTTCGGCAATCGGTCCAAATCTCGACGATCCGCGCGATCTCGGCGCCGAGCGCGGGGTCGTCCATATGGCCCTTTCCCGGCGCTATCGGCGCGCGCTTCAGGTCCATGGGCAGGCGCTCGCGCAGCACCGCAAAGCCGGCGTGCATCTCGGCGGTGACCGCGCGCGCTATAGCGCGCACCTCCGGGTCCGCGGGCCACAGCCTGGCCTCGGGATAGCGCTCGTGCAGGTATTCGGCGATCGCCAGGCTGTCCCAGATGGTCAGGTCTCCGGCCTCGAGCGCCGGCACCCGGCCGCTCGGGCTATGCACCCGGATCTCGGCCTTGAAGCCGGGCCGGTCGAGCGGGATGACCCGCTCCTCGAATGGGGCGCCGCTGCGCTTCATCAGCAGCCAACCGCGCAGCGACCAGGATGAATAGGCCTTGTTGCCGAGGATGAGGGTGAACGCCGTCATGGGACCTCCGGGGTGTGGGCGCGCGAGCATAACCGAGCCGCCGCGCCACAAGCCAGTCGTCACCATGCGCAGTGTATAAAATGCAATATAATCTTAACGACACATAGTAACTACAAGTAATTATAGTTAAAAGTGCGTTTTTTATTTGACTTTTCGAATATATATGTTAATGTCCTGTTAATGTAGTTTTGGGGAACGACATTACGAACTCTCTGGGGAGAGGGGAAGGGTTAGGGCCATGCTGAACGCTTTCATCACGGACGAATCCGGGGCCGTCGTCGTTATTTACGGCGCCTTCGCCCTGGGATTGACCGCGGCGATTATCAGCATGGCGGGTATGGCGGGTTCGGTCTTGGATCATTCGTACAGCGCAATCCCGTTTGACACCACGGACCGGGCGCCCGCCACCGAAGGCTTCACGAAGATCGCCGGCTACAGCGGCGGCTCGTATCTGCGCGAAGCCTTCGGCAGCTTGTTGGGCAGTTAGCAGGGGCCGGGAAGGGCCGCGGGGTCCGGCCCGACCCGAGGACAAGATTTCTTCCAATCCATTCGTCAAGTTCCCTCCAGAATTGACGAAACCTAGCCGCGGACTCCGGTCCGCGGCTTTTTTTTGGCGACTGCGCGACCCGGTTTCACCGGCCACTGAATCGCCCTATGCTCCGCGGCCGTTGGTTCATCCCGTGCCGAGAGGAGTATCCATGCCGACATTTACTACCGCCCGCCCAGGCACGCATCTCGTGCCGATCGTGTCGCTCGCCAAGGCGGGTCTGGACCGCTGGTTGAAGGGCCGGCCGGCGGCGGAGGTGGCTTGGGTCAAGGCGGCGGGGTTCGCGGCGAAGCCTGGATCGCTGTGCCTGGTCCCGGGCGCCGGTGGGGCGTTGGCCCGGGTGCTGGCCGGGATCGACCCGGACGACGAACTCTGGTCCTACGCCGGTTTGCCCGGCCGTCTGCCGGCGGGGGCGCCCGGCGGGCGCTACGCGCTGGATGGGGAGCTGAGCCCGGAGGCGGCGACCCGTGCGGCGCTTGGCTGGGCGTTGGGCAGCTATGCGTTCACCCGCTACCGCAAGTCGGAGCGGCGCTTCGCCACCCTGGCCTGGCCGAAGGGCGTGGACCAGGGCGCGGTGCGGCGGGCGATGGCGGCGACCTATCTGGTGCGCGACCTGATCAACACCCCAGCCGGCGACATGGGCCCGGCCGAGCTGGCGCAAGCAGCCACCGAGCTGGGCAAGCGCCACAAGGCCAAGGTTTCGGTCACGACCGGCGCGGCGCTGCTCAAGAAGAACTACCCGGCGATCCACGCGGTCGGCCGCGCCAGCGCCCGGGCGCCCCGGCTCATCGACCTGCGCTGGGGCACCAAGGGGCCGCGCGTGACCCTGGTCGGCAAGGGCGTTTGCTTCGACAGCGGCGGCCTCGACTTGAAATCCGCCGCCGGCATGAAGCTGATGAAAAAGGACATGGGCGGGGCGGCCCACGCGCTGGGTCTGGCGTCCATGATCATGAACGCGGGCCTGGGCTTGCGCTTGCGGGTGCTGGTGCCGGCGGTCGAGAACAGCGTTTCGGGCAACGCCTTCCGGCCGCTCGACGTGCTCGCCACGCGCAAGGGCCTGAGTGTCGAGGTCGGCAACACCGACGCCGAGGGCCGGCTCGTGCTCTGCGACGCCCTCGCCGAGGCGGACCGCGAAGATCCGGCGCTGATCGTCGATTTCGCGACCCTGACCGGCGCCGCCCGGGTCGCGTTGGGCACCGACTTGCCGGCCATGTTCTGTAACGACGACAGTGTCGCCGAGGCACTGCTCGCTCAAGGCCTGGCGGTGCGCGATCCGATCTGGCGGCTGCCGCTGCACCGGCCCTACCGGCGCCTGCTCGACAGCCGGGTGGCCGATCTCAACAACATCTCCAGCGGTCCCTACGGCGGCGCGATCACCGCGGCGCTGTTCCTCGCCGAGTTCGTCCGGCCGGAGACGCCGTGGGTGCATTTCGACGTCATGGCCTGGAACCTGTCGAGCCGTCCGGGCCGGCCCGAGGGTGGCGAGGCCATGGGCCTGCGCGCCACCTACGCCCTGATCGAGGAACTGGCGCGCCAAGGGGGTAAGGGCGGCAAGAAGGCCCGCAAGGGCGGCAAGAAGGCCCGCAAGGCCTGAAACAATTGCAACGAAAACCCCCGATACCGCCGCCGGGCGGAAACATGGGTTTCGTATAACTTGTGGGGCCCTATGCCGGGTGCGCCGCGGGGCCTGGACTTTGGAGGCCTTGCCGGGGTTCAATGGCCAGGGTTCAATGGGGTGACACGAATTGGAGGCCACCATGTTCGATAGCCAGGAAGAAACCACGGAATTCGTCGATTTTTGGAACGAGGTCCTGGTTCCCAAATTCATCAAGTACCGCCACGTCCTGGTCGGCGGGTTGACCCACCACAGCGCCGAGATTTTCCCGTCGCTGAAAGTCCGCGAGGGTGACCGGGCGGTGGACGTCGGCTGCGGTTTCGGCGATACCGCGATCGAACTGGCCCAGCGGGTCGGCTCAAAGGGTTCGGTGCTCGGCATCGACTGCTGCGACGCCTTCCTCGAGATCGCCCGCGACGATGCCGCGGCGGCCGGGGTGGAGAACGTCGCGTTCGTCAATGCCGATGTGCAATTCTACCCCTTCGAGGGCGATTTCGACTTCTGCTTCTCGCGCTTCGGCACCCAGTTCTTCGAGAACCCGGTCGCCGGCCTCAAGTCCATGCGGCGTTCGCTCAAGCCCGGCGGCACCATGACCATGATCGTGTGGCGGGGGGTCGAGGACAATCCCTGGCTCGGCATGGCCAAGGACATCGTGCTGCGGTTCTTGCCGCCACCGGGCGACGATGGGCGCAGCTGCGGGCCCGGACCCTTCTCGATGGCGAGCGAGAGCCTGGTGACCCAGCAGCTCGAGATCGCCGGCTATACCGGATTGAAGTTCGAGCGTGTCGATGCGCCGCTCATGGTCGGCAACTCGCCGGACGACGCGGTCGGTTTCCAGCTCGCGCTCGGCCCGGCCGGCGAGGTGTTCCGCGAGGCCGGCGAGGAGGCCGAGAAGCAGCGCGCCGAGATCACCGCCGCGCTCCTGTCCGAGTTGGGCCAATACGAGACTGGCGAGGGTGTCGTCCTGCCGTCGAGCTCCTGGGTCATCACCGCCCACAATCCGGAGTAGGGCGGCCGGGAGCCTCCCCCTGAAAGTGTCGGCCTAATCCCCGCGTAGGCTTTACCGGGCCGCGCGGCTGCGGCACAAGGTGTGCGGCACGCATCGATCGGCGCCGGCGTCCGAAAGGGGGACGGGATCGAGCTCTGGATTCCCATCACCATCGCGGCTGCGTTCCTGCAGAACCTGCGTTCGATGCTGCAGAAGCACCTCAAGGGGCGCCTGAGCACCGGCGGCGCCACCTACGCGCGCTTCATCTATGCCGTGCCCTTCGCCGTGATCTACGTCGCGGGGTTGGCGGCGGCGCCGGGCTTCGATTTGCCCGCGCCTCACGCCACCTTCGCGATCTACATCGTGATCGGCGGCCTGGCGCAGATCGTCGCGACCGCGCTGCTGGTCACCCTGTTTTCGTTCCGCAATTTCGCGGTCGGCACCACCTATTCCAAGACCGAAACCCTGCAGACCGCGATCTTCGGCCTGGTCATCCTCGGCGACCAACTGTCCGGCGCGGCGGTGGCCGCGATCCTGGTCAGCCTCACCGGGGTGATCGCGCTGTCCTCGTCCCAGAGCGGCGTCGGCCTGGGCCGGCTGCTGACCGCCTGGACCGAGCGCACCGCCCTGATCGGTCTCGCCTCGGGTGCGGCCTTCGGCATTTCGGCGGTGTCCTACCGCGCCGCGGCGCTGTCGCTCGGCGGCGAGGGCGTGTGGATCCAGGCCGCCTTTACGCTGGCCTGCGTGCTCTGTTTTCAAACGCTGGTCATGGGCGGCTATTTGCTGTGGCGCGAACCCGGGCAGATCAAAGCGGTGGTCGCCGCCTGGCCGGTGGCGATTTGGGTCGGGATCGCGGGTATGATCGGCTCGGTCGGCTGGTTCACCGCCATGACCATGCAGAACGCGGCCTACGTACGTGCGCTGGGCCAGATCGAGTTGGTGTTCACCTTCCTCGCCGCACACCTGGTCTTCCGCGAAACCTCGACCCGGCTCGAAGTAACGGGGATTCTACTGATCATGGGCGGAATTCTGATACTCTTGTTGGGATGATTTCGAAGGCAACAGTGCCATGACGGAGTTCATTCTCGACAACGAACCGGCGGTCCGGCTGGGGATATTTCTGGCCGTGCTAATCCTGGTCGCGGCCTGGGAGGCGTTCAGCCCGCGCCGGGTGCGGGCGTTCTCGCGCTGGCGGCGCTGGCCCGGCAACTTCGGCTTGGTCGCCTTGAACACCGTGGTGGTGAAGTTGCTGTTTCCGGTGGCGGCGGTTGGAATGGCCGTCTACGCCCGGGAGCACGGCTGGGGCCTGTTCAACGCCATCGAGGTTCCGGGCGCGCTGGCCGTAATCGCCACCGTCGTCGCGCTCGATTTGATCATCTACCTCCAGCACGTCATGGTCCACGCCGTGCCGGCGCTGTGGCGCCTGCACCGCATGCACCACGCGGACCTCGACTTCGACGTCACCACCGGCGCCCGCTTCCACCCGATCGAGATCGTGCTCTCCATGGTCATCAAGCTGGCCGCGGTGGTGGTGCTCGGCGCGCCGCCGGTCGCCGTCGTGATCTTCGAGGTGGTGCTCAACGCGACCGCCATGTTCAACCACGGCAACCTGCGCCTGCCCGCGGGCGTCGACCGGGTGCTGCGGCTGATCGTCGTGACCCCGGACATGCACCGGGTGCACCACTCCGTCGATCCGGCGGAGACCAACAGCAACTTCGGCTTCAACCTGCCTTGGTGGGACCGGTTGCTCGGCACCTACCGGGCTCAGCCGGCGGCCGGGCACGAAGGCATGACCATCGGCATCGAGCAGTTCCGCGAGGCCGGCGATTTGCGCCTCGACCGCATGCTGATCCAGCCGTTCCGAGGGCGCCCCGGTAATTACCCGATCAACCGCGGCGGTGACTCGGGCCGGTCGGACCGGTCCTAGACGCGCGGCCAAGCCCGCGGCGCGGCGGGCTTGCGGCCGGTGCGATTCCCACGCATAGAATTCATTGCGGCATCGAAACGAAAAGGCGGGTGGTGATGGACCTGACGCCCAAACAGGCGCTCGAGCTGTGGCGCGCGGTCTCGGTGGCGGCGCTCGGCCGCAAGCACCCGGACCTGACCGCGCGTCAGTTCTCGCTGCTGCTGCAGGTCTACCTCACCCCACCGCCGCACACCGTGCGCGGCCTGGCGCGCGACCTCGCCATGTCCAAGCCGGCGGTCAGCCGCGCGCTCGACACGCTCGGCCGGCTCGATTTCCTGCGCCGCAAGCGTGACCAGGCGGACCGGCGCTCGGTGTTGGTTCAGCGCACGGTCAAGGGTTCGGATTTCCTACGCGAATTCGGCGACCTGGCCGCCGAAACCGCGCGAGGTCTGTGAGACCTAGCCGAACATCCAGCTTGCCGGTTCGGGATGGCCACGGCTTTCGGCGATGTAGCGCATGCCCTTGACGCTGCGCAGGATCCACCACACGAGGAGGAACAGCAGGATCGGAATGCCGATGACGAAGGGCGCGGTCAGTGCCCCGATCGCACCGACCAGCAGCGCGATCCAAAAGGTGCGGATCTGGAAGCGATAGTGGCTTTGGACCCAGTCCGGGGCACTGCCCTTGTTGACGTAGGCCATGATCACGCCAATCAGCGAGGTGATGCCGAACAGCAGGCTCAAGAGGTTGAGAATATAGATCAGATTTGCGGTCCGGCCCGCCTCGGCAACCTGGCCCGCGTCGTCGGAATACTCGATTTCCGCCATGGTCTGAAACTCCTCTGGCATCGGGCGGGACGCCGCCCGGAGTTCGTGTGTGAACGAATGATTTCCGAGGAGACTAGAGAACGAACGTTAACGCCGGGTTACGGCGCGGGGCGATCCGGTCTGGGGCGGGGAAAATGCTAACCGAACAGCCAGCTTTTCGGGTTGGGGTAGGGCGCGCCGCGGGCCAGGTGTTTCATGCCGCGGGCGCAGCGGACGATGAGCCAGACGGCCCACAACAGGAGCAGCAGCCAGCCGATGAAGATCAGCGTGGTCACCACGCCGATCAG
>CAXMQD010000552.1:0-2353 GCA_964194965.1 uncultured Acidimicrobiia bacterium
GATCCAGCCGCTCCAGGACCAGGGCCAGGTTGTAGTGAACCCGGGGATCGTCCGGCAGGAGTCCCGCGGCGCGGTCGAGCCGCTTGGCGGCGCCATCGTAGTCGCCACGTTCCGCGAGGATCAGCCCCAGCGAGTAGTGAAGCGCGCCGGACTCCCCCAAGTTCGCCAAACCCGTGCGCAAGGTCATCTCCGCCTCGTTGCTCCGTCCCGTGATGCTCTGCAGCTCGGCCAGCCGGAGCCAGGCCTCGCCGAGCTGACGATCCATGTTCAGGGCGGTACGCAACGCGACCTCCGCCGCGCGGGGGTTCCCGGTCCGGTACGCGAGGCCGGCCAAATTCATCTGGGTCTCCGGGAAGTCCACGGCGGTGAACAGCGAGGCCTGGTATTCGGCAATCGCGGTCCGCAACGCCGGCCTTGCCGCACGCGGGATATCGCGGGCCGGCACATCGACGAGCTGCCGCGCCGCCTCGATCCGAACCGAACGCCGGGGATCGCTCAGCAGAGGGACGAGGCGCGCGGCGCGTGTGCGCGGTGGCGCGAACTCCTGCAACGCCGCCGCGCTTCGCCGGACCAGCGGTTCGGGATCGGCCAGAAGGTCCTCCGCGGCATCCGCTTGGGCGGGGCCATAGCGGCGCAGCAGGTCCAGCGCCGTTGCGCGGACGATTGCCGGCCGGCCGCTCGTATGCGCCAGCGCAATTAGCCCATCAAACGCATCGGGATCACCGGCCCGGCCGGCGGCGAGCACCTCCGAGAAATGCGGCCGTCCCGAGCGGCCTTCGGGATACCAGGCTCGTGTCTTTTCGGCGGCCCATGAATCGGTCTTGCCGTCGTGGCATCGGGTGCAGGCGTTCGGCGTATCGAGCCGTACCGACAGGTCCGGCCGCGGCACCCGGAAGCTGTGATCGCGGCGTGGGTCCACCCCCATGTAGGTCCGCGCCGGCATATGGCAGTCCACGCAATTGGCGCCTTCGCCCTCCGCCCCATGAAAATGGTGGGAGGGCGAGTCGAAAAGACCCAGTTTCAGGGTGGGAAAGCGCGGATTCCCCTCTGGATTATGGCAACCGGTGCAGAGCGCGTTGCCTTCGGCCCGGGTGCCAAGCCCGTGCGGCTCGTGACAATCGGTACAGCGCACGCCTTGCGCATGCATCTTGCTCTGCAGGAACGATCCATAGACATAGACCTCGTCCAGGATTTGCCCGTCGGCGTGGTATAGACCGCTGCGCAGCAATGCCGGAACGAAGTTGTCGAGAAAGGCTTCTCCGGGGGCGCTGCCTTGGGATGTCAGCGACTGGCGCCGGGCGTGACAGGCGGCGCAAACCTCGATCTGCACCTCTGGACCGGCGTTGGCGAAGTCGACGGCCAAGGCCTTGGAGCCAGTCCCGGTGAAGCGGCTTTCATCGTAGGTATCCGGCGCCTTGGCCCAGGCAACATGAGCCTCGCCGGGTCCGTGGCATGCCTCGCAGCCCACGCCGATCTCGCTTTGAACGCTCGAATAGGTTCGCGCCCGCGCATCGTAGTTCTTGGCATAGCCCGTGACGTGACACTCGGCGCAGCGCGCGTTCCAGTTCTTGTAGGGCCCGGTCCAGTGGAGCCCATCGCCACCTTTCAGATCTTGGTCGGGATAGAGGTGATACCAATGCCGGCGGGTTGTATCCCAAGCCAGGTCGAGCGCCTGGAGCCGGCCCGGTTCGGTCTCCACCAGGTATTGCTGCAAGGGCTCGACACCGGCCGTGTATTTGACCTCGAACTCCTTGGGTTTGCCGTCCGGCCCATCGGTCTCGACGTAGTACCGCCCGCCGCGGTTGGAGAACCGTGACGTGGCCCCTTTGTGGTGGATGCTGGCATCGTCGAAATCTCCCAACACGTTCTCGGGCCGGGGCTGGCGCCAAGCCCAATCGTGATGCGAGTCGGACCAATCCCGGAACTGCTGGTCATGGCAAGACTTGCAGGCCTGCGACGTGACATGACGCGGCGGCCGCGCATCGTCATCGCCGGGTTCGGCGACCGCCGCGCTCGCCACGAACAGTAATGCGGTGGCACAAACGCGGATCAAGTGAGATCCAATTGACGATTTCATCACAACCGGCGGCCTTGCTTCCATCTGCGAGTACGGAGTCAGGTGCGCTTAGCATCGGCGCCGAATCTTTTTAGTCAAGGGTGAAGGGCCTCGAACAACGGTGAGCCGGCCGATCCGGAAGGAGGTTTCACGCGAATCGAAAGCGAGAGTGTCGGTGCAATATCCGTCGTTTCCACGGGGCGGCCGGTCAGAAAATCTGCCGGCGCCCAGCGCGCTGGATGCCGGACGCCGGACGAAACTATCCTATTCTATTGCGCCAGCTCGAAAGGAAACACG
>CAXMQD010000553.1:0-10895 GCA_964194965.1 uncultured Acidimicrobiia bacterium
TCAGCGACTTGCGGCCGAAGTTCGGGGTCCGCAACATCTCCGCCTCGCTCTTCTGGACCAGATCGCCGATGTAGACGATGTTGTCGTTCTTGAGGCAATTCGCCGAACGCACCGAGAGTTCGAGCTCGTCCACCTTGCGCAGCAGGTTCTTGTTGAACGGCGGCTCGGCCGCACGCTCCTCGTACTCGCGCTTCTGGGGCTCTTCGAAGTTGATGAACAACTGGAGCTGATCCTGAAGGATGCGTGCGGCCAGCGCGACCGCGTCCTCGGGCGTGACCGCGCCGTCGGTTTCGATCTCCATGGTCAGCTTGTCGTAGTCGGTGACTTGGCCGACGCGGGTGTTCTCAACCTTGTAGGAGACTTTGCGCACCGGCGAGAACATGGCGTCGACCGGGATCAGGCCGATCGGCGCGTCCTCGGGCCGGTTCTGGGAGCCGGGAATGTAGCCCTTGCCGGATTCGACGGTCAGCTCCATGTCGATGCGTGCGCCATCGTCCAGGGTGCAAATCACCAGATCCGGGTTCATGACCTCGATGTCGGGGCCGGTTTCGATCTGCCCGGCGGTGACCTCGCCCGGTCCCTCGGCGCGCAGGCGCGTGCGCTTAGGCCCGTCGCCAAACATGCGCAAGCCCACTAACTTGATGTTGAGCACCATGTCGGTCAGGTCTTCCCGGACGCCCGGGATAGACGAGAACTCGTGCAAAACGCCGTCGACATGGATGCTGGTCACGGCCGCACCCTGCAGCGACGACAGCAGCACCCGCCGAAGCGCATTGCCGAGCGTCAGTCCAAAGCCGCGTTCCAGTGGCTCGGCGACTACCTTGGCCACGCGCGTGGCGTCCTGACCCGGTTGGATGTCGAGCTTGTTCGGCTTGATCATTTCTGTCCAGTTTTTCTGAAGCACTACCGCGTCCTCGCCGCTTGCGAGCCGATCCGCGTTCTCATGAAGGGCTCATGAATGGGATCGAGCTGCCATTTTCACTGAAATTCCGTCAAATCTTTGCGCCAGGGCCGGCCCGGCGATGTCTACCGGCTCCCCCCCCCGGAACGCGTGATTCGCGCTGCGGGCGGCGGGCCGTCTCAAAAAATCTTTACACGCGCCGCCGCTTTGGTGGCCGGCACCCGTTGTGCGGAATTGGCGTCACGTCCCGGATCGCGGTGATCGTGAAACCCACCGCCTGAAGCGCCCGCAGCGCGGATTCCCGACCCGATCCGGGTCCCTTGACGTTGACCTCCAGGGTGCGCACGCCGTGCTCCTGCGCCTTGCGCCCGGCGTCCTCGGCCGCTAGCTGCGCGGCATAGGGGGTCGACTTGCGCGAGCCCTTGAAGCCCTGACCGCCAGCCGAGGCCCAGGCGATGGTATTGCCTTGGACATCCGTGATGGTGATCTTGGTGTTGTTAAACGTCGCGCTCACATGCGCGATGCCGGAAGTGATGTTCTTCTTCTCCCGGCGGCGCAGGCGCGCCTGAGGTTTGGCCATCCGCGTTCCTATCCGTTCCTACTTGGCAACTTTTTTCTTACCGGCGATCGCCCGCGCGGGGCCCTTGCGGGTGCGCGCGTTGGTGCTAGTGCGCTGCCCGCGCACCGGCAATCCCTTGCGGTGGCGCAGCCCGCGATAGCAGCCGAGATCCATCAGGCGCTTGATGTTCATCGCCACCTCGCGCCGCAAATCGCCCTCGACGATGTATTCGCGGTCGATGGACTCGCGGATGCGCACCACCTCGTCATCGGTCAGATCGTTGACCCGACGCTCTCTAGGGATGCCGACCTTGGTACAGATCTCGGTCGCCTTGGTGCGGCCGATGCCGTGGATATAGGTCAGCGCGATCTCGACGCGCTTCTGAGTCGGTATGTTGACGCCAGCGATTCGTGCCACGTCGCAGTCTCCTTAAGCCTCTAGTTAAGCCTCTGGGGCCTATTCAAATTGGGGACAGCCGCGACCGCCCGGTCGCAGCGGCGCCGGAAGCGCGGGGATTATAGGCGCCGGTCGCGCCGAGTCAACTCTCATACCGCACCCAGGGTGGCTTCGATACGGCCGGCAATCACCTCGATGGAGGCCATGCCGTCGATCGAACTCAGAATGCCCTTTTCGCTGTAATAGGGCAGGATTGGGGCGGTTTGGCTTTTGTAGGCTTCCATGCGCGCGCGTACCGTTTCCTCGTTGTCGTCGGCGCGGCGGATGAATTCGGTCCCACCGCAGACATCGCAGACGCCATCCACCGCGGGGCGCTGAAACTCGTCGTGGTAGCCGGCGCCGCAGGTGTTACAGGAAAATCGTCCGGTAACGCGCGCGATCAGCGCCTCCTCGTCGATCTTCATTTCGATTACCGCGTCCAGCTTTACGCCCTTTTCCGCCAGCATTCGGTCCAGGCCTTCGGCTTGGCGGACCGTGCGCGGGAATCCGTCGAGGATAAAGCCGCCGCTACAATCTTGATCGATCCGATCGGAGATCAATCGGATCATCAGCTCGTCCGGCATGAGCTGGCCGGCATCCATGACCCTCTTGGCCTCTTGGCCCAGCTCGCTGCCCGTCGCAACCACCTGGCGAAGCATATCGCCGGTCGAAAGCTGAACCAAGTTGTTTTTCGTTTCGAGCCGCTTCGCCTGGGTTCCCTTGCCCGCACCCGGCGGCCCCAAGAGAATGATGTTCACCCACGTCTCCCCTTTAATTTAGTCTTTTTGATCAGACCTTCGTACTGGTGCGCGAGAAGATGCGAGTGGACCTGGCCGACCGTGTCCATGGTCACCGAAACGACGATGAGCAGGCTCGTGCCCCCGAAATAGAACGGCACCGCGAAGCGTGAAATCAGAAGCTCCGGCAGCAGAGCGACCAGCGAGAGATAGAGCGCGCCGACCGCGGTCAGACGCAACAGAATGAACCGCAGGTGCTCCTCGGTGTTGCGCCCGGGCCGGATGCCGGGGACGAAACCGCCGTGCTTCTTCAGGTTGTCCGCGGTATCGGCCGGATTGAACACGATGGTGGTGTAGAAGAACGTGAAAAACACGATCAGGCCGATGTAGACCGCCAGGTAAAGCGGCTGGCCGCGCCCCAGCAGCGAGGTCACCCAGGTCAGCCACTCGGGCCCGCTGGCACTGGAAAAGCTGGCCACGGTGAGCGGCATGAGCAGCAGCGAAGAGGCGAAGATCAGCGGGATCACGCCCGCGGGATTGACCTTCATCGGCAGGTGCGTGGACTCGCCGCCGAACATCTTGTTGCCGACCTGGCGCTTGGGATACTGGATGATGATCCGGCGCTGAGCCCGCTCCATGAACACAATGAAGGCAATCACGGCGACCGACATGATCAGCAGCACGACGATGAGCGCCGCCGACAGCGCCCCGGTCCGCCCCAACTCCAACGTGCTGGCCAGCGCCAGCGGCAGGTTGGCGACGATGCCCGAGAAGATAATCAGCGAAATGCCATTGCCGACGCCGCGTTGGGTGATCTGCTCGCCCAACCACATCAGGAAAATCGTGCCGCCGGTCAGCGTCACCACCATGGTGAAACGGAAATAGAGCCCCGGATTGAGCACCGCCGAACCGCTGCCGGTAACCGTGCTCTCCAATCCGACCGCAATACCGTAAGCCTGGACCGAGGCCAGCAGCACCGTGCCGTAGCGGGTGTACTGGTTGATCTTCTTGCGCCCGGACTCGCCTTCCTTCTTCAGCGCTTCCAGGGTCGGCGAGACAGCGGTCAGTAGCTGCATGATAATCGCCGCCGAGATGTACGGCATGATGTTGAGCGCGAAGATCGTCATGCGCCCGAGTGCGCCGCCGGCGAACATGTTGAACATGCCCAGAATGCCGCCGGACTGCTGCTCGAAGATCTGCTGCATGACCACCGGGTCGATGCCCGGCGCCGGGATGTAGGTCCCGAGGCGGTAAATGATCAGCGCGCCCAGCGTGAACCAGATACGCTTTTTGAGCTCCGTCGCCTTGGAAAGGGCGCCGAAGTTCATGCTGGCGGCGAGTTGTTCGGCGGCGGAAGCCATTTAGTCGTCCTTGCCTTTTAGGCCTCCGGGCCCTTGGTGACAGCTGCCGCCGCACGCTCCTTGCCGGCCTTGTCGGCAACGACGAGCAGCGTCAGGCTGCCGCCGGCCTTCTCGACCGCCGCCGCCGCCGCCTTCGAGGCGCCGGCCACGGTGATATTTACTTTGGTCTTCAACGCGCCCTTTGCAAGCAGGCGTACGCCGTCGCGCGTGTTTTTGAACACGCCGGCGGCCCGCAAGGCGGCCGCATCGACCGGCTTCTTGGGGTCGAGCTTGCCGGCATCGATCGCGGTCTGCAGCCGGTCCAGATTGATGGTTACAAAATCCTTGCGGAAGATGTTCTTGAAGCCGCGTTTGGGCAAGCGCCGATGGAGCGGCATCTGGCCGCCCTCGAAGCCTTTGATCGACGCGCCGCTGCGCGACTTCTGGCCTTTGTGACCGCGCCCGGAGGTCTTGCCGATTCCGGACCCGATTCCGCGGCCGATGCGCTTGCGGTCCTGGCGTGCCAGCGGGTTGTCGGAGAGTTGGTTCAGCTTCATCGTATTTGGTTCCTGTTAACCTGCTCCGGCGCCGCCCTCGGGCCGGCCGAAACGTGGCTCATCCTTCGCCTTCGACGCGCACCAGGTGGCCAACCTTGCGGATCATGCCGCGCACCGCCGGCGTATCCTCGAGCTCGCTGGTTCGATACATCTTATTCAGCCCGAGTCCGATCAACGTCGCCCGCTGATCCTTGGGGCGCCCGATCGGGCTATGGATCTGGGTAACCTTGACAGTCTCGCGTTGCGCGTTCATGGCCGCCTACTCCCCTCTCAAGTTTCCGCGGCTTCCGCGGTCACGTCCCGGCGCTCGCCGAGCAGTTCCGAAACTTTCTTGCCGCGCCGCTGCGCGACCATGCGCGGGCTGGAACTGCGCTGCAGACCCTCGAAAGTGGCTTTGATCATGTTGTAGGGGTTGGAGGTGCCGACCGACTTGGCGACCACATCCTGGATGCCGAGAGATTCGAAGATCGCACGCATCGGGCCGCCCGCGATGATTCCGGTGCCCTGTCCGGCCGGGCGCATCACGACAAGGCCGGCGCCGAAGTGGCCCTTGATGTCGTGATGCAGAGTGCGGCCCTCGCGCAATGGTACGCGGATCATGCCGCGCTTGGCCTGTTCGGTCGCCTTGCGGATCGCCTCGGGCACCTCGCGCGCCTTGCCGTGGCCATAACCGACCCGGCCGCGGCCATCGCCGACGATCACCAGGGCCGCGAAGCCGAAGCGCCGGCCGCCCTTGACCACCTTGGCAACGCGGTTGATCCCGACCAACTTCTCGATCAGATCGGGTTCATCGCGCGAACCACGGTCGTCGCGGCCGCGGCCGCCGCGGCGCCCGTCCTTCCGGGGACCGCCGCCTCTGGGGCCTTCACGTCTCTGCTGTGCCATTTAATTATTTCCTCAGAACGACAGGCCGCCTTCGCGCGCGGCCTCCGCCAGGGCCTTGACCCGGCCATGATAGAGATATCCGCCGCGGTCGAAGACCACGTCCTTGACGCCCGCCGCCGACGCCCGTTCGGCGATCAGCTTGCCGACCTCGGTGGCCGCCGCCTTGTCGGTGCCCTTGGCGAGCTTGCCCTTGAGCGCCTTGTCGATGCTCGAGGCAGCGGCCAGGGTCCGGCCCTGATCGTCATCAATGATCTGGGCGTATATATGTTTGCTCGATCGGAACACGGACAGCCGCGGGCGGTCCTTGCTCTTGCGCTGGAGGGCGGCGCGAACCCTGCGCGTACGACGCGCGTGCATGTCTTTAGCGGTCTGCATGGCCTTACTTCTTCTTGCCTTCCTTGCGCAGAATGATCTCGTCCGAATACTTGATGCCCTTGCCCTTGTATGGCTCGGGCGGACGGTAGGCGCGGATCTCGGCGGCGACCTGCCCGACTTGCTGCTTGTCGGCGCCCGAAATGGCGATGAGGGTCGGCCGTTCGCACTTGATCTCGATGCCCTCGGGAATCGAATGGTTGATCTCGTGACTGAAGCCGAGTTGCAGAACTAGGGACTGGCCCTGAACTGCCGCGCGGTATCCGACGCCGTTGATCTCGAGGTTCTTGGTGAAGCCTTCGGCAACCCCGCTCACCATCGACTGGATGCGCGAGCGCGCCGTACCCCACATCGAGCGGGCACGCTTGGAGTTATCGGTCGGTTTAACCACGATTTTGCCGTTTTCCAGCACGACGGTGACTTCGCGAGTCGCCTCGTAGGCGAGTTGCCCCTGGCGACCCTTGGCGGTCACGACGCGGCCGTTTATCGCGACTTCGACGCCGCTCGGCACTTCCACGGGATTTTTTCCAACGCGAGACATCGTTCCGTCCTCTAGAACACTCGGCACAGCACCTCACCGCCAACATTGGCGGCGCGCGCTTCTTGATCCGACATCACGCCCCGGGGGGTGGACAGGATCGTTATGCCTAAGCCATTGTAATAAACAGGCAATTCCCTGATTTTCGAATACACTCGCTGACCCGGCCGGGAGACCCGAGAGATCTCCTGGATGACCGGATTGCCGTCGTGATACTTGAGTTCGATCTCCAGCTCGGCCAAGCCGGGGCGTAGGTCCTGACGACTGTAGCCGCGAATGTAACCCTCGCGTTTCAGAACGTCGAGCACGTTAAGCCGCAGTCTGGAGGCCGGTGCCGTGATCTTGGACTTGCCGACCCGCTGGCCGTTGCGGATGCGGGTCAGCATGTCCCCCAATGGATCGCTCATCGCCATCGCGCGCTATCTCCTTACCAGCTCGACTTGACCATGCCCGGGATCTGGCCGATTGACGCCAGATCGCGCAGGGCAATTCGCGAGAGCTTGAATTTGCGATAATTGCCGCGCGGCCGGCCGCTGATCTTGCAGCGGTTCCGGACGCGCACGGCGGCACCATCGCGCGGCAGTTCGGCCAGCTTGAGATAGGCCTGGAACCGCTCCTCCGGCGGCAGCAAGCGATCGCGCGCGATCGCGCGCAGGCGGGCACGCTTGTCCGCGTCTCGCTTCACGGTCTTCCTGCGTCGCTCGTTTTTGTTAATGGCGCTCTTTTTAGCCATGTTCGTTCGTTCCCTTGGTTTGCCGTTTAATCGGTAAACGGCATGTCGAAGCCCTTGAGCAGGGCCCGCGCCTCGTCGTCGGTTTTGGCCGTGGTGCAGATCGCGATATGCAGGCCCCGAATCTCGCCGACCTGGTCGTAGTCGATTTCGGGAAACACGATCTGCTCCTTGAGGCCCATCGCGAAGTTGCCGCGCCCGTCGAAACTCTTGGGCGAGATGCCGCGAAAGTCTCGAACCCGCGGCAGCGCCACGGTAACCAGCCGGTCCAGAAACTCGTACATGCGGCCGTGGCGCAGGGTCACCTTGCAGCCGACCGGCATGCCCTCGCGCAGTTTGAACGCGGCAATCGATTTCTTGGCTTTGGTAATGACCGGCCGCTGGCCGGCGATCAGCGCCAGCTCCTCGGCCGCCGAGGTCACCTTCTTCGCATCCAGCGCGCCTTCGCCAACGCCCATGTTCAGCACGATTTTGTCGAGCCGCGGCACTTCCATCGCGCTCGCGTACTTAAACTCGGCCAACAGGCTCGGCTTGAGCGCCGTGTTGTAATGTTCTTTCAAACGCGGGGTCATCTGTCCCACCTCACCTAGAGATCGATGAGCTCGCCGGAGCGCTTGGCAAAGCGCGCCTTGCGGCCACCCGTATCGATCCGGTAGCCGACCCGGGTCGGCTGGTTGCTCTTGGGGTCGACGTGGGCGACGTTGGACACGTGCAACGTCGCCTCCTTTTCGATGATGCCGCCCGGCGTGGTCTGGCTCGGGCCCTGATGGCGCTTGACCATATTGACGCCTTGAACCAACACCCGGCCGCGCTTCGGATCGACGCGCAGCACCTCGCCGGTCCGGCCCTTGTCGCGGCCGGTGATCACGGTCACCTTGTCGCCCTTCCGGATCTTGAGCTTGGCGCCCTTGGTTGGTGTCGTCTTGGCCATCACAGAACCTCGGGGGCGAGCGAAATGATCTTCATGAACTTGCGGGCGCGCAACTCGCGGGTCACCGGACCGAAGATCCGGGTTCCGATCGGCTCGCCCTGGGTGCTGATCAGCACGGCGGCGTTGCTGTCGAAACGGATCGTGGTGCCGTCGTCGCGCCGGATCTCCTTGGCGGTGCGCACGATGACCGCGCGGTGCATGTCGCCCTTCTTCACGCGGCCGCGTGGAATCGCCTCCTTGACGCTAACCACGATGACGTCGCCGACGCCCGCGGTCTTGCGCTTGGAACCGCCGAGCACCTTGATGCACTGCACCCGCCGTGCGCCGGAGTTGTCGGCGACGTCTAGCTGAGTCTGCATCTGAATCATGGGTCTAGCTCCTCTCGCGGCTCAGGCTGACGCCGCGCCCGCGTCGACTACCCGCCAGGTTTTCGACTTGGCGATCGGCCGGCATTCCTCGATCTGCACCAGATCGCCGGCCTTGCAATGGTTGTTCTCGTCGTGGGCGCGGTACTTTTTGGTGCGCCTGATAATCTTCTTGTAGAGCGGATGCATGACTCGGCGCTCGACCAAGACGGTGATCGTCTTGTCGGCCTTGTCGCTCACCACCACTCCCTGCAACACTCGACGCGGCATGACTTTCTATACTCCTAGGAAGCGGCTTGCTGCAGGGTCTGCAGCACCGTTTTGACGCGTGCGATATCGCGGCGCACCTGGCGCGCACGCGCGGTGTTCTCCAATTGCCCACTGGCCTTCTGGAAGCGCAGGTTGAACTGCTCCTTGCGCAAATCCATGAGCGAGTCCTTGAGCTCGTCGGCGGTCTTGGTACGGAGGTCGGAGGCTTTCATGGCCTAGGTCCCATCGCCGATGCGAGTGACGAACTTGGTCTTGATCGGCAGCTTGGCGGCGGCCAGCACGAAGGCCTCGCGGGCCAAATCCCGCGGCACGCCATCGAGCTCGAACATGATCCGTCCCGGCTTGACCCTTGCGGCCCACCACTCCGGCGAACCCTTGCCCTTGCCCTGGCGCACTTCGGCCGGCTTCTGGGACACCGGCACGTCCGGAAACACCCGGATCCACAGTTTACCAGCGCGCTTCATATGGCGCGTGATGGCCCGCCGCGCGGCCTCGATCTGGCGCGAGGAGATGCGCCCCGGGGTCAACGCCTTCATCCCGTAAGCGCCGAAGGTCAGCGTAAAGCCGCCCTTGGCCTTGCCGTGGATGCGCCCCTTGTGGGCCTTACGGTATTTAGTTCGCTTTGGCTGCAACATGACTTAAGTTTCCTCGAAGCGCGGCCGCCGAATTAACGTGGCTGCTGCGTCTCCTGCATCTTTTTTTCCTGGGCCATGGGGTCGTGGGCCATGATCTCGCCCTTGAACACCCAGACCTTGACCCCGCAACTGCCGTAGGTGGTTCGTCCCGTCGCCTCGCCGTAGTCGACGTCGGCGCGCAGCGTGTGCAGCGGCACCCGACCCTCGCGGTACCACTCCGTGCGCGCGATCTCGGCACCGCCCAGGCGGCCGCCGCACTGAATCCGGATGCCCTGGGCGCCCAGGCGCATGGCCGACTGCACGGCCCGCTTCATAGCCCGGCGGAAGGCGACGCGGCGCTCGAGCTGATTGGCGATGTTTTCGGCCACCAGGGTGGCGTCGATCTCCGGCTTGCGGATCTCGACGATGTTCAGGTGCACCTCGCTGCCGGTCATCTTCTGCAGATCGCCGCGCAGCCGCTCGATGTCCGCGCCTTTCTTGCCGATGACCACCCCGGGACGGGCGGTATGAATGGTGATCCGCGCCTTCTTGGCCGGCCGCTCGATGATGATCCGGGACACTCCGGCCTGCTGCAGGCGCTTGCGCAGGAACGCGCGAATGCGCAGATCCTCGTGCAGAAGATCGGCATAGTTCGCGCCAGCATACCAGCGGGAATCCCAGGTCCGGTTGATGCCGAGCCGCAGCCCGATCGGATTGACTTTTTGGCCCATTATGCCGTTTCCTCGCGTTCGCGCACTACTACGGTCAAGTTGCTGAACGGTTTTATGATGCGCCCGGCCCGGCCGCGCGCGCGTGGCCGAAACCGCTTCATCACAATGCTTTTGCCCACTGTCGCCTCGGCCACGAACAGGCGGTCGACGTCGAGCTGATGGTTGTTCTCGGCGTTCGCGATCGCTGACTGCAGCGTCTTCCTGACGTCGCCGGCAATCCGCCGCTTGGAGAAGGTCAACTCCGAGAGCGCGGCCTCCGCGCTTTTGCCACGGATGGACTCGGCCACCAAATTCAGTTTCTGCGGGCTGACGCGCAGGTTCCGGGCCACCGCCAAGGCCTCGGAGTCGCTCAGACGCCGTTCGTGTTTTGGTTTACCCATGGCGCCTTACGCTCTCCTCGCTTTTTTGTCCGCGGCGTGGCCGTGGAAGGTCCGGGTCGGGGCGAACTCGCCGAATTTGTGCCCGACCATGTTTTCGGTGACCAGGACCGGCACGAACTTCCTGCCGTTGTGCACGCCAAAGGTCAGGCCGACGAACTGCGGCATGACGGTCGAACGCCGCGACCAGGTCTTGATGATTTCGTTGCGTCCCGACGCACGCGACTTCTCTGCTTTTCTGAGCAGATAGCCGTCGACGAACGGACCTTTCCAAACCGAACGAGCCACGAAAAGCCCTCCGCTAACGCTTTTTGTGACGGCGGCGCACGATCAGCCGATCCGTCTTCTTGTTGTGGCGCGTCTTGGCGCCCTTGGTCGGCCGTCCCCACGGGGTGACCGGATGGCGGCCGCCCGAGGTGCGGCCCTCGCCGCCGCCATGGGGATGATCGACCGGGTTCATGGCCACGCCGCGCACCGAGGGGCGCTTGCCCAACCAACGATTGCGGCCGGCCTTGCCGAGCTTGATGTTGCCTTGGTCGGAGTTGGACACGGC
>CAXMQD010000554.1:0-5447 GCA_964194965.1 uncultured Acidimicrobiia bacterium
GGGTCGTCTTGGAGCATGGTTTCCGTCGCTCGTGGCCGTCCACCATCATCTTCGGCGCGGCGCCGACGGGCAAGGTGTCCGAAGGCGGCGCGGCCGCGGCGAGCCCGATAACATGGTGTGGTCCCGCTTTCGCACCAAAGAAAATCCGGCGATTTCCGTATTGTGGAAACTCAAGTAAATTCAGAAGAATAGTTATTAATTATCTGTAAATAAAAGAAATTATGGTTTGAATTAATCTCCAAGAGCCACTGCAAAAACCGGATCATTCCACGCCCGCTTGGGGCAGACGCGCGCCTGCGCGCCAAGCCCAGGGCTCGACGAATTCACCCTTCCACAGGCCGCGGCGCGCGGTCCGGGCGCGGTCCTCGTAGGCGACGTAGCGTTCCGAGACCTTGCGCCACGCCAGTGCCCAGCCGGTGTAGGCCATGCCTTCCGAGAGGTCGTAACCATCGGCGCTGCAGCGTCCGGGCTGGCCGCCCTGGGCGCTGTATTCGCCGCCGGCGGGATCGGGCGGCACCAGCTTGCAGGTCACCGAGACCCCGGCGGTCAGATCGAGCAACGCCGTGCGCGCGACCTTGCCGCAGTCGTAGGCGTGCGCTCCGATCCGGCAGATCTGGCCCAGTTCCGGCGCATCGATGCCGTAAAGGCGGATCGCCGCGCCCTGGACCTCGATGGTATCGCCGTCGACGACCTTGGGTGGGCCCGCGATCTCGGCCTGGGCCGGCCCACCGAGCGGCGCGGCCGCTAGCGCGAGACCGAGCAGTGGCAGCAGGACGCGTGGACCCAGGCGCATGGCGCTTCTCCATAGCGGGGTTCGTGGACAATCGACTTGGTGACCCCGACCATAACCGGGCATAGCCTAGCATCCGGGTCGCCTCACGTCGGGTCAAATTCCCGTGCGCGCAACATTGCTTCCAGATGAATTTGTCATTTTTGATCCAATGCATGGCGGCCGGCTCCGTAACCGGATAGACTGTACGCCATGCGACGGGTTGAGATCTGGGACCTGTCGACGCGGGTCTTTCATTGGAGTCTGGCGGCGCTGGTGGTCCTCGCCCTGGTGATCGGCGACGATGACGCGGGCATCGCCTTCACGCTCCACGCCTATGCGGGCTACGGGATCCTGTTCCTGCTGGCTTTCCGTATTCCCTGGGGTTTGGTTGGCAGCCCCAGGTCCCGGTTTTCCGATTTCGTCAAGTCCCGGCGGGAAGTGCTAGGCCACGCCAAATCCCTGGCGCTGAAACTCAAGGCGCCGCGCACGGTCGGCCACAATCCGCTCGGCGGCTGGATGATCGTCGCGCTCCTGATCATGGTATTCCTGGCCGCCGTCACCGGCCTGTTTGCCGGCGACGACGAAGCGCGCGGCCCCTACGCCGGCCTGCTCGGCGGCGCCGGCGATGCGCTGGGCAAGCTCCACGAGACGCTCGCCGATCTGCTGATTCCGCTGATCCTGTTGCACCTGGCGGGCGCGTTGGTCCACTGGCTGCTGAGCGGCGACAACGTGATCCGCGCCATGATCGACGGCGGAAAACAGCTGGAAGATTCGGCGGCCACGTTGGAGCCGCCACTCGTCCGTCCCTGGCGCGCGATCGTGGTGATAGTCCTGGTCGTGGTGCTGGGCGGCCTGGTGATCGCCGGGTCATAAGTCGCGGTAATTTCACGAAATTCAGAATCAGGTCTAGACAGACCGCCGTCACCGGTTTCGAAAAGGAGATGGGAAATGCGCTTGTGGATCTGCGCGGCGGCGGTCAACGGCTTGCTCGCGGTGGGGCTCGGCGCGCTGGCCGCACATGGCCTGCGCGGGCGGGTCGAGCCGGAGCGGATCGCCTGGATTGAGACCGGCTCCGACTATGGCATGGCTCATGGACTGGCGCTCATCGGCGTCGCGCTGCTGGTGGGCCGCGCGCCCCCGCCCCCGCCCTCGCGCGCTCTGACCCTCGCGGGCTGGGGCTTCCTGGCCGGCACGGTGCTGTTCTCCGGCGCGCTCTACGTGATGGGATTGACCGGCATGCGCGCGCTCGGCGCGATCGTGCCGGTCGGTGGAATCCTCCTGCTCGGCGGCTGGGCGGCGCTGTTGGTCTACGGCTGGGGCCTGCGCCGCGAGCCCCGACGTTAGGATCACTCGCCGGCGGCGGGCTCCGGCTCGGGTGTGAGTTGGTCGCGGCGGCCCGGGTCGCCGAGCGCCGGCGCCTTGCGGCCTTCGATCGGGCCGATCAGCATGGCCAACATCGGCGGCACGATCAGCAGCGTCAGCAGCGCCGAGAGCGCGAGGCCGCCGACCACCACCGAACCGAGCCCGCGGTAGAGTTCCGAGCCGGCGCCCGGCAAGACCACCAGCGGCAGCATCCCGACCACGCTGGTCAGGGTCGACATGAAGATCGGCCGGATGCGATTGCGCGTCGCCTCCAAGATCGCATCGACCGCCGCCATGCCGTCCTCACGCAGATGGTAGAGCGTCTGATGCACCAGGAGGATCGCGTTGTTGACCACGATGCCGATCAGGATCACGAAACCGAGCAGGGTCAGCATGTCGAGTGGCTGGAACTGAAAGTGGTTGAGCGCGACCAGTCCGGCCACGCCGCCGGCGGCGGCCAGCGGCACCGAGAGCAGGATGATCAGCGGGTAGACGAAGCTCTCGAACAAGATCGCCATGACCAGATAGACGATCGCCACCGACAACGCTAATTGCCACTGCATGGCGCGCCAGGTCTGGGTCAGTTTGTCCGCGGTCCCGGAAAGCCCGATCTTGATGCCCACCGGCAGGCCCTCGGCCCGAAGCGGTTCGATGACTTGGTCGCGCAGGGTATCGAGCGCCGTTTCCAAGGGCACGCCGGCGGCGGGACGAATTTCCAGAGTGACGGTGCGGAAGCGCTCGCGATGCCGGATCTCGGTCGGGCCGGAGGTGATAATCACGTCGGCGAGTGAGCCCGTCGGCACGATCCGGCCCGAGGAAGTGACCACCGGCAGGGCGGCGATGCCCTGGGTCTCGGTCACGGTTTGCTCCGGGCCCCGGAGCACCAGGTCGAGGCGTTTGCTGCCCACGGTCACCTCGGCGACCCGCAAGCCGTCGTTGAAGGCGTCCACGGTCTCGGCCAGCTCCCGTGCGGTTACGCCGTTGTCGGCGAGCCGCAGGCGGTTCGGGATGATGCGCACCTCCGGCGCGCCGAGCTCGAGCCCAGGGTTGGGGCGGAACTGGTGTCCCTGGCTCATCGGCAGGTGCTGCACCACCTTGCCCGCGGCGCGCGCCGCCACGTCCAGAATCTGTTCCAGATCCTGGCCCGAAATGTCCAGTTGGATCTTGCGCCCGCCGCCGATGCCGCGGCCAAAGATGGAAGGCTGGCTAATGAAGCCGAAGGTGCCGGGTTCGCGGAACACCGCCTTGCGCAACACCGGAATCAGCTCGCTGGCGCGTTGCGGGTCGACCGAAACCGCACCCAGGAACGTGGTCGAACGCCGCGCGACGAAGAAGAAGCGCTCGATCTTGGGCGGTTCGCCGGGCGCCGATTCCGGGCCCGAAACACTGGCCCAGTGCGGCCGGATCGCGGTCTCGATATCCTGAGCGATCCCGGAGGTGGTCGCGAGATTGTAGCCGGGCGGCGGGATGATGATGCCGAACACCAGGTTGCGGTTGCCCTCGGGCAGGTACTCCAGCTTGGGCAGGTAGCGCCCGGCCCCGGTGACCGCGGCCGCGGTGACCGCGGCAACCACCGCGAACGACAGCAAACGGCTGCGGACGATGCCGCGGATTAAGCCCATCACCAGGAACACGAAACCGCGCGCCAACTGGTCGATGCCGGGCAGCGGCAGGCGGCTGAAGGCCTCGCTGCCGTCGGCCTGGCGCTTGCCGCGGAACACCCGGTTGGAGAGCGCCGGAATCACCGTGATCGAGACTACCAGGGATAGCAGCACCGAGACCGAAATCGCCACCGCGATGTCGCGGAACAACTGACCGACCTCTAGCTTCATGACCAGGATCGGGATGAACACCATGACCGTGGTCAGCGCCGAAACCAGCACCGCGCCCCAGACCTGCTTGGCGCCCAGATAGGCGGCGTCCTTGGCCGAGCGGCCGGCCTCGCGGTGGCGGTAGATGTTCTCCAGCACCACGATGGCGGCGTCCACCACCATGCCGACCGCGAAGGCGAGACCGGCCAGCGAGATCACGTTGATCGATCGCCCCAGCGCCGCCATGGCGACGAAGGCGCCGATCACCGAAACCGGAATTGCGATCGAGATGATAAAGGTGGCGCGCAGCGAGCGCAGAAACAGGAGCAGGATCACGATCGCCAGCGTGCCGCCGATCCAGATGTTCTGCCGCACCAAGTCGATGGCGGCGTTGATGTAGACCGTCTCCCTGTAGACCTGCTGCAGCTTGAGTCCGGCGTTCGGCACCGCGGCCGCGTTGAGTTCGTCGACCGCCTCGGCAATGCCGCTCATGATCTCGATCACGTTGGCGCCGGTCTCGCGCAGGGCGTTAAAGGCAATGGCTGAATGGCCGAGCATGCGGATACTCGACCTCGGTTCCTTGTAACCGTACGCGACCGTGGCGACGTCGCCCAGGGTGACTCGCGCCAGGCGCCCGCTGCGCGGATCCTCGTAGGAGCGCAGCATCACCTCGCGGATGATGTCGAGGGTGTTGAGCTCGCCTTCGATGCGGGTTACGTAGCGGCGCTTGCCCTCGTCGACGTCGCCGGCGGTCATCGAGGCATTGCCCTGGCGCAGCGCCCGGGTCACGGCGCTGACCGTAAGTCCGTAACGCGCCAGCAGGCGGGGCTCGGTGGTGATCTGAATCTCGCGTTCGCTGCCGCCGTAGATGTTGACCCGGCTGACCCCGGGCACGCGCTCGATGCGATCCTTGACCACGTCCTCGATGAAATCGCCGAACTCGTGGATCGGGCGCTCGTTGCCCTCGGCACGGGTCACGACGAACCAAGCTATGGCCTGGTCCTCGCTGCCGGCGGTGTCCAGCGTCGGTTCGCTGGCTTCGTCCGGATAGCCGCTGACCCGGTCGAGTCGGTTGGAAACCAACAGCAGGGCGCGGTCCATGTTGGTGCCGACGTTGAACTCGAGGGTCAGGCGGCTGCGCCCGGGCTGAGCGCGGCCGGTGATCGATTGCAGGCCCTCCAGACCCGCCATCTCCTCCTCCTGGCGGTTGAGGATTTCGCGTTCGACCTCGGCCGGGGCGGCGCCGGGCCAGGAGGTGGTGACCGTGATCACCGGCCGGTTGACGTCGGGCGAAAGCTGGATCGGGATGGTTTGCAGTGCCACCAGACCGAACATCACGACCATCAAGACCACGGCGATGACCGCGGTCGGGCGTTCGATGGCGAGCCGGATCAGGTTCATCAGGACTCCCCGACGACTTTGATCTTGGCGCCCGGGCGCAGGCGCTCGTTGCCGCGCACCACCACTTTATCGCCTTCGGCCAATCCGTCGAGCACCTCCAT
>CAXMQD010000555.1:0-5031 GCA_964194965.1 uncultured Acidimicrobiia bacterium
GGGCGCATCGTCGAGGCCGAGGAAGGACACGACATCGGGAATCGACTGCGCGAAGACGAACTGGTCGCCGCGCGAGACCACCGGAACCGACTTCGCCCCGAGTGCGCGCAAATCCGCCAGTCCATCCTCGCCTTCGAGCACGTTGACCGAGTCGAAATCAACGCCGCGGCCGGCAAGGAATTCCCGCACCCTGAGGCAACTGGTGCACCATGGCTGCCAAAAAACCCGGATTTGCGCTGTCATTGCCGTTTCCAATCCCACTAGCGGACCCCAGCTTCGGGTCAATATGTAGCCTAGAACTCGAGCGGTTTGATGTCGAGCCGACCGGTTCGGTTCAAATACAATCGGATTTTGCTTGCAAGTTCGACCAGCGCCGCGGCGTCGATCGGCGGATCGTCGCGAAGCGCGCGCAACTGCTGCGATTCGTCTTCTTCCCATTGCCACAGTTCCGGCATGCAGTCCGGCAAGGTGATTAGAATCAGTGGATATGGCCGGCCAACGAAGACCCCCTTCAGGACCTTCCGGTCGACGTAGTGAAATTGCATTCCTCGGCGTTCAGGCAGGGAGGCAAGGGCCTCCGCCAAATTCATCGACAGGATGACCTGGCCTCTGTCCGCTTGCGAGATAAGGCGGAATCCCAGATCCACGTCGGGACCCAGATAGTCGATGTACCCGATACCGGCCATTTCCGGGATTTCGAATTCGATGTTTCGCCCAGGGAATCGCGCCGCCCAGCAACAGCCCCGAATCCGCAAGGGCCACCGCTCGACAAAACTAGCATCATAGGTCACGACGGTACGATAGAAGGCCTCGGTGACGAGCAGTGCCTCTTCCGCCGATCGAGCCCGGGCACGGAACACGATCTCGTCGCCGATCACCTTCCAGACGCCGATGTCCGGCAAATCGTCGGTCTTGGCAAAGGCCTTCGCAATCTGCCCCATAAGGACCAACGGAACCTCCTTGAAGAATGTCTCGAAGGCCTCGAGCCAGAGCGGATCGTCATCCAAGCTATGGCCTTTCTCCTTGAAGCTCGTGGAATCCGCAATGTCCACGGACATAAAAATCACCGTCTTGGCGTCGCTATCGACTGATGTCACCGGGAATCTCCTCGGCGTGGAGGCTGGGGTGCCGTGGCGGCCGCGAACTCAGAAGCCTTCAAGCGCTTCCGACTCGCTCACCGAAATCGACAGGATCATGTCGAAGCCCGAGATGTCGAAAACCTCCTTGACGACCTCGTTGAGGCCGCAGATCCGCAATTCGCCGTCGGTCGTCTTCAGCTGCTTGGCGACGACGAGGAGGACGCGAAGCCCGGCACTGCTGATATAGTCGACTTTCCCGAGGTTCACGAGGATCTTCGTTTCGCCCTCCTCGATCAACTGGGTCAACTGTTGCTGGGCGCCGGGGGAAGTCTGGGTATCCAGCCTACCCTCGAACGCCAACACCTTCACCTCATTGGTCGTCTTGACGGATATCTGCATTCGGCTCCCCTATTTGTACGGCCATTAGATTCGCTCGGATGGCATGCGCCAGAAGGCCTCACGCCGCGTTGTCTTTTTTCTGAAGGTGACTCATCAAGGTCAGAATGTTTTTGTCGATTCGGCGATGGTAGGACACGTCGTCGACCAGATTCCGGGCTAAATGGATTCCCAGGCCGCCGGCCTCCCGGTCCTCGAGTGCTAGATCGGTTCTCGGCGTCGCCACGCTGAGCGGATTGAACGGCACGCCGTCGTCGGTGATGGTCACGATCAGGCGTTCCCCCGCCAGCTCCATTCTGACCTCGATATCGTGCTCATCGTCATCGTCGTAGGCGTAGGAGATGACGTTGTTCAAGAGGTCGTCGAAAATAAGGTTGAACTTCATGGCGATCGGCAGCGGAACGCCGAATTCCTCTGCGAAGGTCTCGAAATTCTCGTTGACGGCGGCTATTTCAGGCAAGTGGTTCGTGATCGTGATTCGCCGTTCGGCTATCAACGCGTCCGCCGGACTGCCGTGGAACGCCAGCGCCACGACCGTGATATCGTCGGCCTGTTCCGCCTCTCCCTCGAAAGTCTTGACCGCGTCCACCGTAATGCCGACGGCATTGTCGACATCGTCCGTGTCCATGGACGCGAGCAGCTGTTCGAATCGATTATCTGAAAACAGCCGATCATCGACGTCCATCGCCTCGGTGACGCCGTCTGTATAGAGCAGGAGCAGGTCGCCCGGCTCCATGGTTTCCCGTCCTTCCGCGTACGCCATCCCCTCCACAGCGCCGATGACCGGGCCGTGGCGCTTGTCCAAGCGCTGCAAGGTTCCGCCCTTCCGCTTGAGATAGGGCGGGTTGTGTCCCGCGTTCGTGTACAACAGCTCGCCGGTCCTGACGTTCAGGATACCGGAGAAAATAGTCACGAACATGCAATTATGATTGCCGACGCTTAGTTCGTCGTTGACGTGGGTGAGGATGCTCGCGGTCGACCCGTCATCGGCGGCTCTCGATTTGATCAACGTCTTCGCCATCGCCATAAAGAGCGCCGCCGGCACGCCCTTGCCGGATACATCGCCGATGCAAAAGCAGAACCGCTCCTCGTCGATGAAATAGTAATCGTAAAAATCACCGCCGACCTCACGGGCCGGTTCGAGCGCCGCAAAGACGGAGAACTCGTCGTGATCGGGGAAGGGCGGAAAGGTGAGCGGTATCATGCTCATCTGAATTTCCCTGCCGATATTCAGCTCGTCCTCCATTCTGTCCCTTTGGTCCTTGATGATCCCGTACGCCTTTTCGAGTTGTTCTTCGGTGTGTTTGCGATCGGTGATGTCGTAGATCGTGCCGTCGAGCCAAAGCGGCGTTCCGTCATCGTCGACGACCACCAATCCCTTCTCGTAGACCCAGCGCATGCGGCCGCCGGCATCGAGGATGCGATATTCGAGAGTGAAGGGCTCGCCTTGCTCGACCGATTCATCGACGGTCCGCGCGATCATTTCCTGGTCGTCGGGGTGAATGATCGAGCCGTAGCTGCGGACCCGGTTGTCGATGAAGTCCGTCGCGGGATAGCCGGTGACGTCGACCACCGCCTCGCTGATGAACTGCATGGTCCAATCGGCGCCCACCAAGCCGCGGTAGACGATTCCCGGAAGGTTTGCCACCAGTGTGCGAAAGCGTTCTTCGCTTTCGCGCATCGCTTCTTCCGCCTCCTTGCGCTCGGTGATGTCGAGCTCGACGCCGCCGACCGCGATGATCTCCCCGGAATGGTCCTTGATCGGAAACTTCACGTCGGACAAGGTGCGTAATTCGCCCTCGCGCATGACGTCGAATTCGAGCTCGACAATTTGGCCGGTTTCGATCAACTGACGATCGAAGGCTTCGTTCTTATCCGGCGCAAAACCGAACCCCCCCGTCAATTCGACCTCGTGCAGGGTTTTTCCACGGACGAAGTCGTTGGTCACGCCGTAGAATTCTTCGTATTGGCGGTTGATGAGAATGAAGCGGCCGCCGCGATCCCTGAGGTGCACGTGGGCGGGCATGTTGTCGACCACGGACTTGAAGCGCGCCGCATTCGACCGTTCGCGCTCGACAACGCGGCCAAGCTGTGTGCCGACCGCCCCCATGACCTCCGAAATCGTCTCATCGGGGGCCTTCGGCTCGCCGGAAAAAAACTCGAGTACGGCCACGACATCGTCGCCGACCTGCACCGGAAAGGCAGCCCCGCCTTTGATCCCGATTTCCTTGGCGGCGGCGGCTCTGGAAAAGTTCTCATCCGCGCTTACATCGGCGATCCAATTCGGTTTGCCGCTGGCCAGCACAAGGCTGGTCAGGCCAATGCCCGACGGGAGCTCGGTTTTTTCGGTCACTTCCCGGAATGCGGCGTATTGTTCCTCGTCATCCAGATGCCAGATTTTCGTTGAAATCAGTTTTTTGATCGTCTCGTCGACCATGAAACAGTGGCCTATCGACCAACCGCCGAATTCACAGATGCTCGCCAGGCAGGTGCGAATGGCATCCTCGACCGACTTCGCCCGGTTTGCGGCAGAGGCGGCCTCGCGCAGCAACCGAAGCGACGCGGTTTGTTGCCTCAGGGCTTCGGTCACGGCTTCGCGCTGTCTTTGCTCGGCGTTGATATCCGCAAGAACGCGGTTGTACTGCTGCGCGATCTGACCGATCTCGGTATGCGGCTCGACCGAGACCGGTTGCGAAAAATCGCCGGCCCGGCGTTGATCGTCCATCTCGGTCAGGAGGTCGAGGATCTCGGTGCTGGTGCCGTGCTCGGCCACGTTGAGGCCGATGCGTTCGCCTTCTGGATCGATGCGCAACGGAAACCAGCGGTCGATTAGCCACAACAGGGTGAATCCGACGCCGAACGCCCAGGCGAAAGTCGCGCCGACGCCGGTGGCCTGGACGCCGAGTTGTTCCCAGCGGCTCAGCCCGGTGCCCCAGCTCGCCGGGTCGCCGAAGATCGCGACCGCGAGCGTGCCCCAGATTCCGGCCGCCAGATGCACCGGCACGGCGCCGACCACGTCGTCTAACTCAAACCGCTCCAACAGCATCGCGACGGTGTACATGACGACCGCCGCGATCGAGCCGATGGCCGCCGCGGCCAACGGCGCCATGATGTGGGCCGAGGCCGTGATCCCGACCAGTCCGGCCAGGGAGCCGTTCATGATCATCGCGACGTCGGGCCGGCCCCCGAAGCGCCAGGCCAAGGCCAGCGCGACCAGCCCCCCGAACGCGCCGGAAACGGTGGTATTGACGATGATGGTCGGGACCTCTGGGGTAAGCCCCAGGGTGCTGCCGCCATTGAAACCGAACCAGCCGAACCACAGCAAGAACACGCCGAGCGTCACCATGGGCAGGTCGTGGCCGTGGATCGGAACGGCGTTTTTGCCGAAGCGGCCGATCCGCGGACCGATGACGACGATCGCCGCCAATGCGATCCACCCGCCGACGGAATGGACCACCGTGGAACCGGCAAAGTCGATGAAGCCCATCTGCTCCAGCCAGCCGCCCGGCGCCGCGCCGGCCGCACTACCCCAGACCCAATGGCCGACGACCGGGTA
>CAXMQD010000556.1:0-1572 GCA_964194965.1 uncultured Acidimicrobiia bacterium
CCCCACGCTGAACTGAAACGCCCGCTCAGCCGCCCTGGACCGAGTAACCGCCGTCGAGCGGGATCGCGGTGCCGGTCACGAAATCCGAGGCCCGGCTGGCCAGGAACACCGCGATGCCGGCGTGGTCCGCGGGATCGCCCCAGCGCCCGGCCGGGGTGCGCGCCTCGACCCGCTCGTGCAGGCCTTCGAGCTGGGCGCGCGCGTTCCGGGTCAGCTCGGTGTCGATCCAGCCCGGCAGCACCGCGTTGACCTGGATGTCGTCCTTGCCCCAGGCCGTGGCCAGCGCCTTGGTGAGCTGCACCACGCCACCCTTGCTGGCCGCGTAGGCCGAGGCGAAGGATGCGCCGAAGATCGACATCATGGAGCCGATGTTGATGATCTTGCCGCCGCCGGCCCGGCACATCTCGGGGTAGGCGGCCTGGGCGCAGAGGAACGTGCCGGTCAGGTTGGTATCGATGACCGCGCGCCACTCCTCCAGCGCGTAGTCCTCGGGCTGCTTGCGGATGTTGATCCCGGCGTTGTTGACCAGGATGTCGAGGCGGCCGAAGCGCGCCACCGTGGCCGCTATCATGGCCTGGCAAGAGGCCGTCACGGTGATCTCGAGGGCGACCGAATCGGCTTCGGCGCCGAGGCCGGTCAACGCCGCGACCGCCGCCGCGTTCTTTTCCTGGTTGCGGCCGGCGACCATGACCGCCGCCCCCGCCTGGGCCAGGCCACGGGCCATGCCCAGGCCGATGCCACCGTTGCCGCCGGTAACGACGGCGACCCGGCCGCCAAGATCGAACAAGTCCGTCACGCTAAGATCCCCCCTATAGGCGTTGATTTTCCAACGGCTTAGCGGTTTTGACCGGTCGAGGCAAGCGCGCGTGTGCCGGTGCGGCCGGCGCGGTCGCAGAATCAGGGAAAATCGATACTTGTCGCGATTGGCGAACTATTTGACCAAGAAATCGGCGAATTATTTTGCCTAATAATAGGTATTGTTAACCCTTCCTTACGAGGGTACATAATATCAAGGTTTTCCGGGGTTCCGGCCAGTCGAGGGCCGACCGGAACCACTCAATTGACGCGAGACCTGCAGAAGTAACGATGTCGAGCGCAACCGAGCACTGCAACACTCCGGCCGAGGCCGCCGTTTCGACGGCGGCGCGGAAGCTGTTGCGCGCCCGGCCGCTGGCCCTCTTCCTTTCTTTCCTTGGCGGTGACGAGGTTCTCCTCCTTATCTGCCCCTGAACGCCACAGCCGCTTGCCAGCGGCATGCGCTCAGGGGTCATGACGGAGATGGAGAACAACCGGTCACCGGACCAAGGAAGGAACTGAAACCATGAGTGCCGTGAACAACGAGACCAACATGCAGGACGCCGACCGCGTCAAGATCTTCGACACCACCTTGCGGGACGGCGAGCAGTCTCCGGGCTGCTCGATGAACCTGGTGGAGAAACTTCAGGTCGCCACCGTGCTCGAGGAGATGGGCGTCGACATCATCGAGGCCGGCTTCCCGATCGCCTCCAACGGCGATTTCGAGGCGGTCCAGGGGGTCGCGCGCAAGGTCAAGAATTCGATCGTGGCGGGGCT
>CAXMQD010000557.1:0-9250 GCA_964194965.1 uncultured Acidimicrobiia bacterium
GACCCGCGCGGTCGCGACCGGCCGGGAACGCTCGGTGGTGCTATCCGGTCTCGACCGCGGCCAGCCGGAGATCCTGGCCCTCGACGGTTTCGAGGGCGGCGTGACGATCGCGCTCTATCCGGGCAAGGTGCTGGCCTTCGACGGTGCCGGCGCGCCTGCTTGGGGGCCCATCGATACCGGCGATATCAAGCATGTTGGCCGGTATTTCACGCGCATCGGAGATGGCTGGGTCGCCTGGGAGATCTATCGCGACAAAGGCCGGGAGCGGATCATCTGGGACCTGCCGCAAGGTGCCGGCCGCCACGAGGTGCCCCTGGGCAGCAGCATCAACGATTTGGTGGTCTCGCCCGACGGCGCGCTGATCGTGGTCAGTACCTCCACCGGTCTCAACATCGGCGCTGTGCGCGATTCCCTCTTTGCCCTCCGGACCCGGGACGGCGCCGAGGTCTACCGCCGCTTCTTCCGAAAATACACACGCGCCCGCATGGCATTTCTGGGCGCGCGCCACCTGGCCGTGACCCGGGCCGATCTAGACCAGGGCGGCGGCTGGATCGAGGTGCTCCAGGTCCCGCCCGCCGCGGCCGGAGAATGAGGCGAATTCGCGTGCGGCGAAGCGAAAAACGTGCGCGCCGAAACCATTCGTTAACCCTCGCACCGCTCTACTCGGCCGGACCGTCGAACGCCGAAAACACTGTCGATTCCATGGCAAACCGCCTATATAGAGCCGCATGAGCCAAGATAGCCCCGCGCGCCCCGCCCTACGCCCGGTCGTGCTCTGCGTCCTGGATGGTTGGGGCCACCGGGATATCTGCAAGAACAACGCAATCTGCATGGCCCGAACGCCGGTGCTGGACCGCCTCTACGAGACCTGTCCGCACGCGCTCATCGACGCATCGGAGCAGGAGGTCGGCCTGCCGCCGAGCCAGATGGGCAACTCCGAGGTCGGGCACATGAACCTGGGCGCCGGGCGCATCGTGACCCAAGACCTACCGCGCATCGGCGCCGCGATCGCGAACGGCGACCTGGCCGCCAACCCGGCGCTGGCGTGTTTCATCGCCGCGCTGAAAGAGTCCGGCGGCACCGCCCACATCCTGGGACTGCTCTCGCCCGGTGGCGTGCATTCGCATCAGGACCATATCGCAGAGTTGGCCCGGCTGGTGCTGGCGGCGGGAGTGCCGGTGGCGGTTCACGGCTTCCTCGACGGCCGCGATACGCCGCCGCGCGCGGCGCTCGGCTATTTGCGTGCCTTCCAGGCCAAAGCGCGCCCTGGGGTTCCTATCGCCACCATCACCGGACGCTACTACGCCATGGACCGAGACCAGCGCTGGGAGCGCAACGCGCTGGCCTACCGGGCGTTGGTTGCGGGCGCGGGCGAGGCCGCGCCGGACGCGACCGCCGCCATCGAGCAGAGCTACGCCGCCGGGACCGGCGACGAGTTCGTCAAGCCGACCGTCCTCGGCGCTTACGCCGGTATGAACGACGGCGATGGCCTGCTGATGGCCAACTTCCGCGCCGACCGGGCACGCCAGATCCTGACCGCGCTGCTCGACCCCGATTTCGATGAATTTCCGCGTGGCCGCCAGGTCCGCTTCGCCGCGGCGCTCGGCATGGTCAGCTACTCGGCCGCACTCGACCCGCTAATCGAGGCCCTGTTCGCGCCCATTGAGTTGAGCCATACCTTGGGCGAGGTGGTCGCGGAGGCCGGGCTCAGGCAACTGCGCATCGCCGAGACCGAGAAATATGCCCACGTGACCTTCTTCCTGAACGGCGGGCGCGAGGCGGAGTTTCCCGGCGAAGCGCGCGTCATGGTGCCATCGCCCCGGGTCGCAACTTACGATTTGAAGCCAGAGATGTCGGCCTTCGAGATGACCGACAAGCTGGTCGCCGCGATCTCGGGCGGCCGTTTCGATCTCATTATTGTGAACTACGCGAATGGCGACATGGTCGGCCACACCGGCGACCTGAACGCCGCCATCGCCGCGGTCGAGGCGGTGGATGCCTGTCTCGGCCGGTTGGTGGATGCGGTCGGCGCGGCGAGCGGTGTGCTGCTGATCACCGCCGATCACGGCAACGCCGAACAGATGACCGATCCCGTGACCGGCGCGGCCCATACCGCCCACACCACGAACAAGGTGCCGGCGATCCTGGTCAACGCGCCGTCCTGGGTGGCGGCGTTGGATGATGGGCGGCTGGCCGACGTGGCGCCTACCTTGCTCGCGCTTCTGAACCTGCCCAAGCCGGCCCAGATGACCGGCCACAGCTTGATTCAGGAGTCCCACGAACCTCGTGCCCTGGCGCCGGCCGCGCACGCGGTGGCGGACTAGGCATGCTCAACGCTCACCATTCGAGACCGACCCTGGGGCACCCTGGCACGCGGCTGCTGGCCGCGGCGATCCTGGCCGTCTGGCTGACCTCCCCGGCGGAGGCGCAGGACACCGAGTCCCAGGAGTTGCAGGATGTCGAGCGCGCGCTCGAGCAAGACCGTAGCCGGGCGGAACAGTTGGCGCGCCAGGCCGAGGCACTCAAACGGGAAATACGCGCGCTCCGGGTCGAATCCATCGCGGTTGCCAACCAAGCGCAGTCGCGGGAGGGCCGCCTGACCGAGATCGAGTCCCGGCTCGCCGACCTGGAGCGCCAGGAAGCGACCAAACGCGCCCAGCTTCGCAGCCGGAACCACCAGCTCACCGGCACTCTGGCCGCCCTGCAGCGCATCGCGTTGTTGCCGCCGGATGCGCTTTTGGCCGCGCCCGGCTCTCCGGTCGAGACCCTGCGCAGCGCCATGCTGCTGCGCGTTGCGATTCCCGCGATCGAGACCCGCGCCGCGACGTTGCGCGGCGAATTGGCCGCGATCGCCCGGCTGCACCAGCAGATTGCCCTGCAACAGCATGAGCTCGCCACCGCCACGCAGGACCTGGAAAGCGAGCGCGGGCGCCTGGGCGCGCTGATCGAGCGCAAGCGCGCGGCCCGCGCCGCGGCCACCAACGAACAGCGGGCGGCCCAGGAACGGGCGAAGAAGTTGGCCGCCCAAGCCAAGGATCTGCGCGATCTGCTGGCCCGGCTCGAGCGCGAGTCCAAGGCGCGCAGGGAACGCGCGGCCCAGGAGGAGGAGGCCCGCCTGGCACGTGCCGCGGCCGCGCGCCAGGCCCAGGAACAGGCTGCGCTGGCGGCACGGGAACTGGCCGAGCGCCAGGCGCGCGAGCGCGCCGCGCTCGAAACCAAGGCGCGCGCCGAACGACAGGCCCGCGAAGATGCCGAGCGCGCGACCCAGGAACTGGCCGAGCGCCAGGCCCGCGAGCGGGCCGAGGCGCAGGCCCAGGCGCTGGCCCAGCGGCAAGCCCGCGAGGAAGCCGAGCACGCGGCCCAGGCGCGCGAGGTGACGACTCAGCTGGCCCTGGCCCGGCCCGACAACGTCCGGCCGTTCCCCGACTCCGGCGCCAGCCTGCGCATGCCCGCGCGCGGCCGGGTCGTGCGGCACTACGGACAGTCGGCAGGCACGGAGGGCGCCGCCAAGGGGATCAACATCGAGGCTCGAGGTGGCGCCCAGGTGGTGGCGCCCTATGATGGCCAGGTGGTCTACGCCGGTCCGTTCCGCCGATACGGTCAAATCTTGATCATCGAGCACGGCGGGCGATATCATACCCTACTTGCCGGTCTCGACAGGATCGACGCGGTGGTCGGGCAGTGGCTGCTCGCTGGCGAGCCGGTCGGGACCTTGAGCTCACCACAAGACGGAAATCCAGAGCTGTACTTCGAACTTCGACGCGCTGGCCAACCGATCAATCCGCTTCCATGGCTGGCAACAACTGGTGATAAGGTGCGAGGCTAATGCGCAAAAAAATGCAATTCACGGCCCTGGCGGCCGTTCTGATCGTAACCATTTCGGCGGCCGTTTCGGCCCAGGACAACCGTTCCGAAACCTATCGGCAGCTGAAGCTGTTCGGTGACGTCTTCGAACGCGTTCGCGCGGATTATGTCGAGGAGGCCACCGATCAAGAGCTGATCGAGTCGGCGATCCAAGGCATGTTGTCCTCGCTCGATCCGCATTCGAGTTATCTCAACGCCGACTCCTTCCGAGACATGCGGGTGCAGACCAAGGGCGAGTTCGGCGGCCTTGGCATCGAAGTCACCATGGAAAACGGCTTGGTCAAGGTGGTTTCGCCGATCGACGACACCCCCGCATACCGCGCCGGTATCGAGGCGGGCGACTTGATCTCGCACTTGGATTCCGAACCGATCCTGGGTCTGACCCTCAACGACGCGGTCGAAAAAATGCGCGGCCTGGTCAACACGGATATCCGCTTGACCATTCTGCGCAAGGGGCGCGAACCCTTCGACGTGACCATCACGCGCGACGTCATCAAGGTTACCTCGGTGCGCAGTCGGGACGAAGGCAAGGTCGCTTACCTGCGGATCACTTCCTTTAACGAGCAAACCACGGCCGGTCTGAAGGCCGCGATCGAGAAACGCCAGGAAGAGATCGGCGATGGGTTGATCGGCTATGTGCTGGATCTCCGGAACAACCCGGGTGGCTTGCTGGATCAGGCGATTTCGGTCTCGGACGCCTTCTTGAATCAGGGTGAGATCGTCTCCACCCGCGGCCGGAACGTGGAAGACGCGCAGCGTTACAACGCGCGTGCCGGCGACCTGACCAACGGCCTGCCGTTGGTGGTGCTGATCAACGGCGGTTCCGCCTCGGCTTCCGAAATCGTGGCCGGCGCGCTTCAGGATCACCGCCGCGCGGTCATCATGGGCACCACCTCGTTCGGCAAGGGCTCGGTGCAGACGATCATCCCGTTGAGCGGTAACGGCGCCATGCGCCTGACCACGGCGCGATACTACACGCCCTCGGGCCGATCGATTCAGGGCACCGGTATCGACCCAGACATCGTCATCGAGCAGGCGCGGCTCGAGACCGTCGAAAATGGCCCACAGCGCCGCGAGGCGGATCTGCGTGGTGCCCTCGACGATGGCGGCGGCAACGGCGCGCCCGCCAACGACGCGGAACTGGATAAGCCGGAGGAGCCAACGGCGGAGCAGCCGGCGCCGGACCGCCAGGACTACCAGCTCACGCGCGCGCTCGACCTATTGCGGGGCCTGTCCTTCTTCAATGAACGGGCCATCAACTGACGAACCCGGGCGCGCGCAATCGCGCCCGGTGAAAACGGAGTAGCCCGTGACCCCTGCGCCTCCGTCAGGTTCGGTACCAATGACCTCCGGTGCGAGACCAAGGCCCGGCGCGGTCGCGCTGATCTTGGCTTGGCTGCTGTTGCTGGGCGGGCTCGCGGCCGCCGCGGGCTATGTTTTCGTGGCACCCGGGATGATGGCGGAAAGCTCAGGCATGACGGCGCCCGGGGGCGCAAAAGTCCCAGAACCGGGCACGCCTAAAACCAGCCAGATGGTTGAACCCGGGTCGGCCGATCCGGCCCCGGAATCCCGGCCCGAACCCGCGCCGTCTCCCAAATCGGAGGTCGCCCAGGCGCCGGCGCCGGAATCCGAGGCGGCACCGGAACCCCGGTCCGTACCGAAACTGGAGTCCGTGCCGAAACCGGAGTCCGAAACCGCCGCGATCCCGGAAACGTCGGCGCCGCCACCGCCGTCGCCGTCGTCGTCGGCCGAAATGCCCGAACCTTCCAAACCCGTAAAAACTCCCAAGGCCACGAAGGCGCCGGCACCGGCGGACACCCAGGTCGCGGCCCTGGCGCCCGACCCGGAATCGCCTTGGCGGCGCAACCGCCAGCCATTCAACGAAACCGACCCGCGGCCGCGCATCGCGGTTGTGCTGACCGGCCTCGGCCTGGCCAGCGAGGTGACCAAAGCCGCGATTGAGGAGCTGCCGGGTGGCGTCACGCTGTCGTTCACGCCTTATGCGCGCAAACTCAACCACTGGGTCGCGCAGGCTCGGCTCAACGGCCACGAGGTCATGCTCGACCTGCCCATGGAGCCAACCAGCTACCCGGACGACGATCCCGGGCCGCAGGCGCTGCTGACCGCGCTGTCGCCGCGCCAAAACTTGGACCGCCTGCGTTGGACGCTGGACCGCGCCACCGGATACGTCGGCTTGGCGGGGGTGATGGGTTCGCGTTTCGCCGCCTCCAGGGAGCATATGGGACCCGTGCTCGAAGAGCTGCGAGCGCGCGGCCTGTTGTTCCTCGACAACCGGGCCAGCGACCGTAGCCTGGCCGCCCAGATGGCCGGCGAGATCGGCGTGCCGAACGCGGTCAACGACCGCTCCCTCGACCGGACGCAGGCGAGCCGGGTCGCAATCGATGCGCGGCTGGTTCAGGTCGAGAATGTGGCACGAGGCGAGGGATTCGCGGTTACCATGGGCCGACCCTACAAGGTCACGATCGAGCGCCTGCGCGATTGGGCCAAGGGACTGGAGGCGCGCGGTTTCGCGTTGGCACCGATCAGCGCCCTGGCCAATCGCCAGACCCGGATCGCCCAGGCCAAAGCGGCGACAGAATAAATCCCCCCGATGTCCCCGGAGGAGATCGCCCGTCTGCCCTACCGCCCCTGTGTGGGGATCATGTTGATCGGCGGCGGCGGCCGGGTCTTCGTCGCCCAACGCATCGACAGACCCGCCGCGGCCTGGCAGATGCCCCAAGGCGGCATCGACGCGGGTGAAATCCCGCGCCAGGCGGTGCTGCGCGAGTTGCGCGAGGAAGTCGGCACCGACAAGGCCGAGATTCTGGCCGAGAGCCGCAATTGGTGGCGCTACGACCTGCCGGCCGAGCGGGTGCCCCGGCTGTGGGGCGGCCGCTATCGCGGCCAGGAGCAGAGATGGTTCGCCCTGCGCTTCCTGGGCGACGACTCGGACATCGACATTGAAACCGAAACGCCCGAATTCAACGCTTGGCGCTGGGCCGAGATGGCCGAGTTGCCGGACATCATCGTGCCCTTCAAGCGCCAAATCTACCGGGAGGTAATCGCCGAGTTCGGCCACCTGGCCGAGGCGATTCGGGAAGGCTGAACCGCGGCGCTAGATCCAGCGCCGCACGCTGGATTTGTAGTCCAGGTATTCCTTGCCGAATTTGCGCTCGAGGTAGCGTTCTTCGCGCAGGATCACGCCGTAGTGCATGACCACCAGTGTCGGTATCAGCAGGATCCAAACCCAGGGCGCGTCCAGCGCGATGCCGATCCCGGCGTAGGCGGCCGTGAGACCGACATAAATCGGATTGCGCGAAATTCGGTAGGGGCCGTCGGACAGGATCGCGGTGGCCGGTTTCTGGGTGTCGAAGTTGGTGCCGGCGGCCTTGAAGCGCCGGATCGAGGCGAGGGCCAATAAAAAGCCGAGCGCGAACAGGGTGCCGCCAAGCGTATATCGCAACGCCTCGGGCAGCAGCGGAATGGGCCACAGCCAGTCGAGCACCAGGCCGAGTGCGAGAAATCCCAGGTAGATGAGCGGCGGCCTGGCGATCACACCGGGGGCGTCTTGCCGCGCCGCGCCGTGTCCCGGCCCTGGTTCCGGAATCTGCGTCATGGCCTGGCGGCGCGGCGCTGGCGCGAACGCATGAGCCAGTAGGCACCGCGCGAGGTCCAACGCGCGAGCTGGCCCCGGGGCGCCAGGCCGGCGGCCTTGAAGGTCATGGCGATGCCGCGCTCGACATGAGCCGGGCGGTAGTAGGAGAGGGCGCGGGCGGTATAGGCGCGGGACCAGCGCTTGCGTTCGTAGGGCTCCCCCGCGCCACCGTTGGCGGCGTAGTAGGCGTAGGCAAGCTCGTCGTCCTCGCTCTCGCCGATCCGCCCTAGGGCGACACGAATGCGGCGCAACTTGGAGAAGTCCTCGATCTCCAGGTAGCGCTTCAGATGCTTGTAGAACAGCTTGTAATGACGGAATTCGTCGGCCGCGACGCGGCGGCAAATTTCCTTGAGCACCGGCTCCTGGCTGGCGGCGGCGAGCGCCGAATAGTAGGACGAGGTACCGACCTCGACGATGCAGCGCGCGACCAGCTCGCCGGCGCGCGAACCGCGCACCGAGGCGGTGGCGTCGAGCGGCAGCGAATAACCCTCGGTAAAGCGCTTGAAACTGGACGCGAAATCGAAGCCGGGGTCGGCCATTCCGGCCCAGCGCCCGAGCGCCTCGCCGTGTTGCACTTCCTCCGCCGCCCAGGACTTAGCGGCGGCCTGAAAGTCCGCATCGCCGTCGAAGACGTTGCACAGGTAGGCCGCGTAGTCGCCGCCGTTATACTCGACTATGCTCGCGGCCTTGACGACCTTGACCAGGTCGGCGTCGAGCTTGCTGGAATCGAAGCGTTCCCAGGGGATGTCGTCCAGCGACCAATGATTATAGGCCATGCCGCGAACCCCGATCCCGACGTTAACTTCCCGTGATCCTGAGGATTTCCTCGCAGACCGCGATCTGCTTTTCGGCTTCGCGGCGGACGGCATCGTCCTGGGCGTCATCCAGATCCTCGCGCGCATCCTTGAGTTTCTGCTCCGCCGCGCCGCGGTCGAGATCGTCGACCGCCATCGCCTGATCGGCCAGCACCGTGCAGCGGGCCGCCGTGACCTCCGCGAAACCACCGGCCACGAAAATGCTCTCGGCCAGCGTGCCGCCCTCGTAGATGCCGAGCACGCCGGGACGGACGTTGGAGATCATCGGCGTGTGCCGCGGCAGGACACCGAAGTCGCCGTCCTCGCCCGGCACCACCACCATTTCGACGCCGCGCGAGACTAGCAGGCGCTCGGGCGTCACCAATTCGAATTCGACCTGCTCCTCGGCCATGACTTTCGTTCCGCTGTTTTGTTATGCCCGCGTTCGTACCTGGCTTCCGCGCCTCAGGCGGCCTCCGCCGCCATCTCGCGCGCCTTCTCGACCGCTTCTTCGATGGTGCCGACCATGTAGAAAGCCGCCTCGGGCAGGTGGTCGTACTCGCCCTCGACGATGCCCTTGAAACCGCGGATCGTGTCTTCCAGGCTGACCAGAACGCCGGACTTGCCGGTGAATACCTCGGCGACGAAAAACGGCTGCGACAGAAAGCGCTGGATTTTGCGGGCGCGGGTGACGGTCTGCTTGTCCTCCTCGCTGAGCTCGTCCATGCCCAGGATCGCGATGATGTCCTGCAGCGACTTGTACTGCTGCAACACTTGCTGGACCCGGCGCGCGACTGCGTAGTGCTCCTCGCCGACCACCCGCGGATCGAGGATGCGGCTAGTCGAATCCAGCGGGTCGACCGCCGGATAGATGCCGAGCTCGGCGATCTGGCGCGACAGCACGGTGGTCGCATCCAGATGCGCGAACGAGGTCGCC
>CAXMQD010000558.1:0-5326 GCA_964194965.1 uncultured Acidimicrobiia bacterium
TGGAAGCGGCCCAGGCGGCGCTGCGCGACCACTTTCTCGGCTGGCAGTGCCGGCTGCGCCAGCTCGCCGTGCGCGAGGCCGGCGGGCGGCCGACCTCGGGCATGCGGCCCGAGCTGCGTTTGGGACCGGACGTGCCGCCGCTCGGCGCCATCACCACGCTCATCTTGCGCCGCGAGCCCGAGGAGGCGACCGCCCAGTTCCGCTTCATGGCGCGCAAGACACAGGATCCGGCGGAACGCTACGACGCCGCGCTCAAGATGCTGGCCGCCGCCTACTACCAGCGTCCCCAGGAATTCTCGGACCAATTGACCGCGCTGTTCGGCCCGGACTCGGAGATTGCCGCGCGCGCGCGCGCCGCCGGGCGCTGCGTGCTGGTCTTCGAGCAGTACAGTCAGGGCTACACCCTGCCCTGTACGGTGCGCGCGCTGGCCGAGGACGATCCGGCGTTCCAAGGCACCTACTGGCACAACGCCCTGTTCAATCCGGCGCTGCCCGGCGGCGTCCGGGTGCTCGGATTTCAGCCCGATTGGGGCTTGGCCGTGGCCGACCCGCCGGCGCCGTAACCGCGTTCCGGAGCCAGCTTACAGCACCGCGCCAAAGCCGGCCTGGTTGCGCAGCCGGGCGAGCTCGAAGCCTTGATCGAGGGTCAGGATCGCCGCATCGGGATGGCTCGCGCGCCAGATTTCGGCGGCGTCCGGGCCGGCGAAGAAATTGACGTGGCAGCAGAACACCTCGCGCAGCTCGGCGCGCATGCGCGCGGCTTCGGGGGTGACGAAGGACAAGAGTGTGGCCTCGGGCGCGGCCGCCGTCACGCCCCCGGGGGTCACGGTGAGGCGAATCTCCGTGCCGCTCACCGGACAGGTCGAGGCGACTTCGAGATCGCCGCCCAGCAGTCCGGCCAGGAACAGGCAGTCGAAGGCGCACCAAGCGTAAAGCCTCTTTCCCGCGAAGCCGAGATGATGCCGGGTCGGCACCTGGCCCAGCCCGCGAAAACCGACGATCTTCCCGCCGCTGTCGTAGAGGAAGTTTGAAGCCGGGATCGCCGCGAGCATATCCGCGACCTCGACCGGGTCGCGCCCGACCGCCAGGGCGAGGCCGTCGCGGTCCACCGGCAGGCCCGCCGCGATCAGGCGGTAGAGCGCGATCTGAACCCGCTGCGCCGCTGCCCCGGCGCGGTGGAACAGGCGATCGTCCTGAACGAACTCGGCCAGGCCTTCCGGCAACTTCGGCGCGGTATCGGGCATGGCGAGGCTCCTTTGGGCTCGGGCGGGCTCGGTCTGGTCGCCCTGCGTCAATAGGCTCGGTTCCAGAGACGCACACTCTATCGCCGACCGCCACGGCTTTTTCGAAAAAGACCCCCGGCCGGTTCGACCGGCTCGTTTGACCTACCGGCGGTAGCTGTGGTTCAAGGGATCTGGAACCGTTGGAGGAGCCGGACGTGACCGGACGGACAGACGAGACCGCGCCGCGAAAGTGGGACGCCAACAGCGCCGCGGCCTGGCACAAGTGGTTCCATATCATCGAGGATGGCGCCCAAGCGCTGAGCGACCGCATGGTCGAATTGGCCGCCATCGGCCCGGGCGCCCGGGTGCTCGACGTCGCCAGCGGCGTGGGCGAGCCGGCGGTGACCGCGGCCCGGCGCGCCGGGCCGGACGGCCAGGTGCTGGCGACCGATCACTCCGAAGAGATGCTCGGCCACGGACGCAAGCGTGCCGAGAAGCTGGGCCTGGACAATATCGAATTCCGGCGCATGGACGCCCAGGCGCTTGAGGTGCCAGCGGCCGGCTTCGACGCGATGCTGTGCCGCTGGGGCGTGATGTTCCTGCCCGATCTGGACCGCGCGCTCGCCGGATTCCGCCGCTGCCTGAAACCTGGCGGGCGCCTGGTCGCGGCGGTCTGGGGACCGGCCGAGCGGGTGCCCTGCGTCGGCCTGGGCGCGCGGGTGGTGCACGCCCATCTCGGCCTGGCACCACCGGACGAAGGCGCGGGCACGCCCTTCGCATTTTCCGAGGTCGCCGCCTTCGAGCGCCGGGTCGCGGCCGCCGGATTCGAAAACCTGCGCGGCGCATGGTTCAACGTGCCTTACACCTTCGAGACCGCCGCCCAGTTCACGCAATATCGCCGCGACCTCTCCAGGCCGCTCAACGAGCGCATGGCCGCTTTCCCCGCCGAGGCGCGGGAGGCGGCCTGGGCCGCGTTGACCGAGGCGGCGCGCGACTTCGAAACCCCCGAGGGGACGGTGAAGTTCGACAACGCCGCCTACTGCGTTTCGGCGCGCGCCTGAGCGGTGAAAGGAGCCCGGCCATGGCGATCCAGGACCCGGTTTCGGAATTCGAGGGACTGTCTTGGCACGACGACTCGCTCTACGGCCTGCGCTTCGACGTCGGCGATTCCTTCCAGGGCGACTGGCACGCCGATCTGGTGCTCGACATCGATCACATCGTCGAATGGGTCCGCGCCACGGACGGCGGCGTTCAGTTCCGCGTCGCGCCGGCGGATTTGGTTTTCCACGGCGTTACCGATTTAAATATCGCAATCGACTGGGGCGACAGCGGCGACCGGACCGCGCTCCACGACCTCATGATCGACGGAATCACGCGGCAACGGGTGCCGGACCAGGAAAGTTATCCGCCGCGCGAGCACTATCGCTGGCGCATCGCGCTCAACTGGCCCCAAGGCGGCGTCATCGGCTTCGGCGCCCACGGCTTCACCCAGACCCTGCGCGCCGAGCCGGTGCTGCTCGACGAACAGCGGCTGCCGGCCGGCACGCGCGGTTAGCAGCATCGCGATGCGCCCCGGTGTCGAGAATTTCCCGGTTGCCTACGACCGGCCGCCGCCGCCCAACGAAATCCTTCAGGAACCGCTGGACGGCGACCCGGCCCACTACGCGCGGCTCGAACACCGCCTCGCGGTGCTGCCCGATATCCTCTCCAAACAACTCGACGCCACCCTCGTGTGGCCGCCGTTGGCGCCGGACGGAAGCTAAACCCGCCGGCCCCCCATCCAGGTTTCACAAGATTCGGCGGGTTCGGCGAAGTTGCCGGTTTGGTAGAGGCCGCCGCGTTTGGCGTCGCCGGGGCTGGCGACCCACTCCAGGACGAATTCGCCCGGGCGCTTGAGCCGCGCGACGATCTCGGCGGCCACGGTGCCATCGAAGTTTTCTTCGGCGGTCTGGAAGATGCGCTTGCCGAGGCGCAGATAGCGCAGCGAGCCGGGCTGGTTGCTGGCGCCCACGCGGACGGTCCAGGCCGCCGCGCCGCCCGCATCCGGCTCGGAGAGACGCGCCCGCACGTCACCCGTCAGCGCGACCACCACACAAGCCCGCGCGCCCGGCCCGTCACCGTCTTCGCGCTCCACCCGCCAGGCCATGGGCAAGGCGGCGGCCGGCAGCAGCAGCGAGATCAGCAGCAGCGGCTTCCACATCCCGGCATCATGGCCCAGCGGGCGGGGCGGCCCAAGTAGTTCATTGACAACCCCGCAACCATTGCGCCAACATCACGCCATGCATCAGCCGCGCAACTTCGTCTCGAAATCGAAAGCCATCCTCATTCGGGGGGGCAAGAACGCACGCGCGCGCTGAGCAAATTGCGAATTCTTGATCGAAAGGCCCCGCCGGTTTGGACGGGGCTCTTTTTTTCCAGCCTCGATCCTCCGACGCGACCGCAACAGAGGAGAAGAGACAGTTGGAAACGCGAACACCACCCATCGAAGGTCTCTGGCTACCACTTATCGCCCCATTCCGGGACGGTCGGCTAGACGAAACCTCGCTCAAGAGACTCCTCCGTCACTACGCCGGTGAACCGGTCGACGGATTGACCCTGGCCGCGACAACCGGCGAGGGCCTCACCCTCGACGAGGCCGAGTCCGAACAGCTCACCAACATCGCCGCCGCCGAAACCGGCGCCGAACAGCCGGTCTATCTCGGCCTGTCCGGCAGCGACACGCGCAAAGTTGCCAAGGCACTCGAAGGTTCCCGGTCTTGGCCCATTGATGGTTATCTGATCGCCTGCCCGTACTACACCCGGCCGTCGCAGGAGGGGCTGTACCGCCACTTCGCGGCCCTCGCCGAGCACACGGACCGGCCGATCATGATCTACAACATCCCCTATCGCACCGGCGTGAACCTCGAAAACGACACGCTGCTACGATTGGCCGAGTTGCCGAATATCGTCGGCGTCAAGGATTGCTGCGCCGACCCGGCGCAGAGCTTCGATCTTCTGCGCATGCGACCGAAGAACTTCGCCGTCATGACCGGCGAGGACGCCCAGTTCTACGGCGCGCTGACCCACGGCGCCAACGGCGGTATCCTGGCGGCGGCACACGTCAAGACCCGGGCCTTCGCCCGAGTGCGCGAGGTGCTGTTGGCGGGAGACCAAGCGGCCGCGTTACGCCTCTGGAGCGAGTTGATCGACCTCGCGCGTTTGCTATTCGTCGAACCCAGCCCGGCGCCGATCAAACATTGGCTTTGGCGCGCCGGACTGATCGACAGTCCCGAGGTCCGGCTTCCCATGACCACGGTCAGCGAAGGGCTCGCGGCACGCATCGGGGCTTCGGGAAGTTTCTAAAACTTCCGATACGCCTTGTTGAGCTGGACCATGGGGTGGCGTTCGGACATTTGGAACTTGATCAGGAGTTCGCGCGCGATCATGTCCCGGTCCTGCTGATTGTCGGGCAGCGCCAGATCCTCGGGGACCGAGACCCAGCCGTTGATGTTGCGGTCGAACACCGCCGGCTTGCCCGCTTCGTAACCCATGTGCACGTCCTCGAGCCAGTTGAGGTCGTCCCAGCCCATGAACTCCATGTATTTCGCGAGGAATGGCGTCAGCCGGGCGTGATCGGGCACCAGGTTGACATCGTAGCGGTAGCCGATGTGCTGACCGATCTCCTTCTCGCGCTCGCTGTCGAGCCCGTCGCCCTTCAGAAAGCGATCGACGTCCTGATCCTTGGTCATGATCGTCTCCTAGTAGCGCGTCATGTCGGGCTGGCCGACGGTGTATTGGGAACCGGCGAGCGGTACCATGGCGAGCGCGGAAGCCTCCATGGTCAGCGCCGCCAGGTCCTCGGGCTCGAGCGAATGCACGTTGGTCTTGCCGCAGGCGCGCGCCAGCATCTGGCACTCGATGGTCAGGGTGTGCAGGAAGTTGTAGACCCGCTCGGCCGCGCTGTCCGGGTCCAGACGCGCGCGCAAGCGTGGGTCCTGGGTCGCCACGCCGACCGGGCAGCGCCCGGTGTGGCAGTGGTAGCAGTAGCCGGCCTCGACTCCCATCTCGGCCTCGAAGTCGGCCTCGGGGATGTCCTTGTTGCAGTTGAGCGCCATCATCACCGA
>CAXMQD010000559.1:0-19446 GCA_964194965.1 uncultured Acidimicrobiia bacterium
TTTTTCGCCGCGAGGATAGCCTCGGCGATCGTGGCCAGGGGTAGAACAGGCTGGTGGGGTGAACCCAGGAGCTTGAGCGCGCCAAAACCCCCTATTGTGTAGCGATTCGCCGCCAGCAAGTATTTGATATAGCAGAAAACCCGAGCGGGGCTCGAACTGTCGGTACGGTTTGCGGCGGTCCGCGGGCCTTGGCGCCGGGCCGACGCGCGAGCGGGACCGAGAGAACGAGGTCTTTCGGCGTTGTCCGCGGCCTCGCGGACATTTTCTCTCTAGGCCAAATTTCGCAGTCCGGTTCGGCGCCTTCCCGACCGGCACGGGGTGACGTTCAAAAACCCGCGCACACCGGCGAGCAGCAACGCCCTGACGTGTTGCGCTGCCGCGGGATATGACCGTGATTGATCAGAAATTTCTCTATATCTCCCAACCCACGGGGAACCACGCAGGAGACGCCGCCTTGCCGCTAGTCTTGCCACCGACGTGGCTGACTACTCGCACCTCATGGGCGGGGATAGAGACGGGAACGCTGGAGCGACTATCGTCCCTCCGCAAAGAGCGGGTGCAGCCGAAAATCACAGAGCGCAAGGGATATATCGTGAAGCTCAAGGGCGATGGGCTTCTACCCGAGCAACCACGGATCGCGTCGGCGAGATCTCCCGCGCTCTCGCGACGACATCACGACCGCTCCGGACAATCTTCGATCCGTCGAACCGGCCCCGCGGTCCGTGCCGTCCTCTAGGTTAGTCTCTTGGTTTCTTGAAGGACATTCAACGCCTCACGGTGCAATTCGGGCGTTGCCGTTACCAGAACGCGTCCGTCCGAATCGAGGCGGAGGGGCTCGCCGCCCCAGTCGGTGATGCACCCTCCGGCCCCCTCGACCACCGGAACCACCGCGAGATAGTCGAAAGGCTCCTGGCCGCCTGTCACAACCATGTCGACGTAGCCGGACGCGAGGAGGGGGTGCGCATAACCGTCACTGCTGTACCGGCGGACGCGGGCCATGCGACTCAACTCATCTACCGCGGGTCGGTCGCCGCTTTCGATCCTGTCCGGTGAGATGACGGTCAGGACCGCTTGCTCCACCGCCCGGCAGTCGCGGGTCTTCACTGGCCGGCCGTTCATGATCGTGGCTTGTCCAACGACGCCGCACCATCGCTCGTCCAGGGCGGGGATATCGACGATCCCCAATACCGGCTTGCCGTCGTAAAGAAGGGCGAGCAGCATTCCGTAAGTCGGGGCGCCGGCCAGATAAGACTTGGTGCCATCGATAGGATCGACGATCCAAGTATAAGGACGATCCGTTGGCGTCCAGCCGTGTTCTTCGCCGAAGACCCCATGCTGTGGATAGCTTCGAGCCAACAGGTCCCGGATGACCTGCTCCGTTTCGCGATCCGCGACCGTGACCGGCGAACCGTCCTCCTTGATATGCAGCTCGAGTTCGGTTCGAAAATACCGCAGCGAAGTTCGCCGCGCCGCGTCGGCCACAGTGTTGGCGAATTTCACGAGTTCCGGCAAGGCATCCATGGCCGCCGGCTCGAGCGCGTGGGCTCTGTCATCGAGATGAAGTTCCGGCATCGTCGCCTCTTCGTTCATGCCGACCGCAAGCCGCCGTCGAGGTAACAAGAGCCGCCGATCCGCGTGCGATGAAGAACTTGCTGGTAGGGGCCGGCGCCCGTCTCAAATGTCTCCGGCACCGAACCCGGCGGTTCGATCGCGCCATTCGCGAAAGCCTCGCGAAGCACCCGTCCCTCCATGGTTTGGGGCGCCGGAATGCCCAATCCATGCAAGATGGTCGGTGCGATATCGACGATGCCGGTATGAGCTTCCAAGTTTTTTGCGTCGTCGAACAAGCTGCCCGAGGCCTGGCCTACGCTGTGTAGCTCTTTAGGGTGCAGCCCGCCGTGTATCCCTGCGCCTACCGACAACCCGCTCTCGTAGAAACAAGTACCGACATAGCCATGCTCGTTGGGCTCATCGGCGGTACGCAGAATGTAATAGATGTCCGGCGAGCGGGCGTGGTCCACCATCACGAGTTGCTTGGAGAAGCTGCCCGGGACGATACCCTCGACCTCGTTCCGCCCCGCGCTGAAAACCATGCCACAAGTGTCCGTCTCCATCAGCGCCTGACCGATCGAGCGGATCAAGTCCGGGTCCTTGTCCCGCACGCGGATGCTGCCTCCGTATCCGGCGATCAGGGCGAGATCTGCGCCATCTTCTAAATGGTCGCCAACTTCGAAGCCGGCATCGCGCAACAGATCCCCGGTGGCGACCTTGGTTTTCTGGGTGACATGCCCGTGATCCGAGACCACCACGATTTGCAAGGCTTCGCGCTGGTCCGATGCATGCCACCAATCGAGCACGCGCCCGAACTCGGCATCGACATGCCGAAGCACCTGTTGAGACTCCCGCGACCCAACGCCGAAGGTGTGATAAGTGAGGTCCGGCTCGCCGTACCAAAGAATGGTCAAGTCCGGAAGGTCGCCCGGGCACAGATGGTCTAGAAACACATCGCTGGCGTAGGTCACGCCCTCCATATCCGGAATACTCTTCGGCGCAAGCGTCCCCAGCTTCGACACGATCTTTGCGACCTCGTTGCGGGGATAGGAGGTCTCTGGGGTGTGGCAGGACATGGATAGATGGCCATGGTCGAAAACCTGATGGTGCTTGAGCCGCACACTGCCCGCCGAATTGGTGCTGACGACCGCCATGCGCCGCCCCGCGCGCTGCAGAATCTCGCCCAGGGACTCGGCGTCGAACAGGCGGCCGTCGTAGGCGCGTTGCGCCTTTTCGATGCGCGTCACGCTGTTGCCCTTGAAGGGCTCGCGCGGATCGACATTCGGATCCAAGTAGTAGTTGGCGATCATGCCGTGCCGAGACGGCGTGGAACCGGTCACCAAGGAGGGCAGGTTGACATAGGTTTCGGTGGGGAACGTGCTGCGGTGATTACGAAACGTTACCCCCTCCTGGGAGTGCCGATGCAATCTGGGCATCAACTCTGGCGTAATCATATCCGGCCGCAAACCATCGAAACCGACGAGCAGGAACTTTATCGGGGGTAAAGGCATCGAAAATTCCTCTTACGAACCTTATCGACCGAGTCGACGAGCTGGATCAATTGCCCCGCAGGGTTGGATCAAGTTGGTCTCGAAGCCAATCACCGAGCAGACTGAAGGTCAGGCTGGTAACGAAAATTACGATCGCTGGCAATAGGACGATCCACCATGCGGCCAGCAAGTAGTCACGGCCGAATCCAACCATATTGCCCAGGCTGGTGAGGGGCGGTTGAATGCCGAGACCGAGGAACGACAACGATGTTTCCACCAATATCGTTTCCGGAAAATTTGGGGTCATGTCGACGATGATCGCGCTGGCCACGTTAGGCCGAATCAAAGACCTTTGGTATGAGGACTCACGACGGCAACCGGACGCTGCCGAATCTGGTCTCGGCCCAGCGGGCGATACGCAAGACCGGATAGCAATAGGCGAAGTACATCAGCGCGGTCATGCCATAGATCAACATCAGCTCCTTGGGGTGGCGCAGGGTGGCGTGTTCGCCGGCCCGGACCAACTCGGCGATGCCGATGACCGAAACGATGGAAGTGCCCTTGATGATGATGACGTAAACGCCCCCCATGGGCGGGATCATCAATTTCATGGCCTGGGGCAGGACCACGTGCCACATAGACTGAAGCGCCGTCATGCCGGTCGAACGCGCCGCTTCGGCCTGGCCGCGCGGAACCGCCTCGATCGCGCTGCGGACGATTTCCGCGACATAGGTCGAAGTATACAGGCTCAGCGCGATGACCGCCGCCGGAAAGGCTTCCAACTGCAGCCACGAAATCCCCGTCGCCGGAAGCACGAAGTAGATAACATAGAGATGGACCAAAAACGGCGTCCCGCGCAGCGCATGAATGTAAATCCCCAAGGTCGCGGAGATAGGCCAACCGCCCAACGTCCGCAGCATCCCGACAACGAACCCCAGGGTGGATCCGCAGAAGATCGTGATGGACGAAATTTGGAAGGTCATCCACAATCCTTCCAGAAGGAAGGGCATGGTGAGCGCGATGACATCGATCATGTTCGCGCCCCCCCCAGTTTGCGCTGGGCAAAATTGGAGAAAGCCAGCATGAACCCGTAAATCACCAAGTAGCAGGCGGCGACCGTCATGAACGCCTCATTCGGCATCAGCCGCTCGCTGAGAACAGTCAAGCCGGCGCCAAAAAGCTCGAAGACGCCGATGAAACTAACCAGCGATGAGTCCTTGATGAGAACTGCCGTCTGACCGAGCAGCGGTGGCACGACGTTGGCGAAAGCCTGGGGCAGGACAACGTAACGCATGCGTTGCAGATAGGTCATGCCGACCGACTTGGCGCCCTCGACCTGACCGCGTGAGATGGACTCGATGCCGGCGCGGATGATTTCGCTCATATAGGCGCCGGCGTTGAGGCCGAGCGCAATGATGCCGCCTTCCAACTCGTCCAGACGGCGGCCGAGCAAGGGCAGCGCCGGCAGGCTGAAATAAATCACGTAGATCTGGATAAGCAGCGGCGTCGAGCGAATCGCCTGTACGTAGCCGGCGGCGATGCGCCACAATACCGGGTTGGCGGACATCCGCATGATGGCGCCGATCGTGCCGATGATCAGAGATAAAATCAGCGAGATCAGCGAAATCCACAGGGTGGCCGAAATACCATCGACAAATTCCGGAATAAACTGGATGACCACACGCCAGTTATAGAATTCAACAATCCAGTCCATTTACGTGACTATCTCACTCATATCCAGAAAGTGGAGAAAGAAAAGGGGCCCCACCCTGTCGATGAGGCCCCGATAGACTATAGTTGCACTTATCTCGGCCTAGCCTTTCGGCACTGGCGTGCGATCTTTTTTCCAGTCGGTGCTGAACATCCAGTAGTTGATGAGCTTATCCAATCGGCCGTCGGCTTTGATCAACATGATGTAGTTGTTCATCCATTCGAGCAGATGGGTTTCATCAGGCCGGGTGGCGAAGCTGAGGGGGCCTCGGTCGGGTGCACCCTGGAGAATATGGAATTCCGGATACTCGATCATATAGCCTTTTGCCGACGCTTCGTCGTTGATTCCGGCGTCAGCCCGGTCAGCAGCAACCGCCTGAGCGACGGCGGGGCCGCCACCGGTGAATTGCTTGATTGTCGCGGCCGGGCACTTGGCCTTGAGCACGCCGATGTTGCTGGAGCCCTGTGTCACGGCGATTGCCGTCCCCTTGACGCAAGCATCCTGCCAAGTCACGAACGATTTACTCTTCTTTGAATAAATGACGTTGCGGCTGAACATATACGGATCGGTAAAGTTCAGAACCAACGCACGGGTAGCCTTTGGCGTCATGTCAGCGGCCAGGAAATCAGCTTTGCCCGACGTGACGGCCGGAATAAGTCCCTTCCAGTCGTAATCGAGCAGGTTAAGCTTGACGCCAATATCGTCGGCCATCATCTGGACGAGTTCGACGGCGAAGCCGGTGCGGTTGCCGTTGGTGTCAATATAACTTATCGGCGGTCCCTGGGTCTGAACGGCGACCCGCATTTCGCCACGCTTGACGATGTCGTTTACGACGTCGGCCGAGGCCGATTGGGCAAACGCGCTCAGCCCAAGCGCGAACAGGCCCAGCCCGAACAATTTGGTGATTTTCCTCATTTCTACACTCCCTTCGATCGTGTGCTCCCGTGGTTGGCGGCGCTTTGGCCACCTTGACGTCGGGGCCGTCCGAGAATCCGACCCATTTGGTATATATCAACTCGATGTTGTGGTCTATTCCATATACGATTCACCTCTAAATGATCTGACTCAGAAACAGTTGCGTGCGTTCATTCTGCGGATTATCGAAGACCGCCTCGGGGGTGCCTTCCTCGATGATCTCGCCTTCGTCCATGAAGGTAACCCGGTCGCCGGCCTCGCGCGCGAAACCCATCTCGTGAGTCACCACGACCATGGTCGTGCCGTCCGCGGCCAACTCCTTCATCAGGTCGAGAACGCCGCCGACCGTTTCCGGATCGAGCGCCGAGGTCGCTTCGTCGAACAGCATGACCTTGGGCGTCATGGCCAGCGAGCGGGCAATGGCGACGCGTTGCTGCTGTCCGCCTGAAAGCTCGCTCGGGTAGTTGTCGCCCCGGTCACCGATGCCGACCCGCTCGAGCAGCCCGCGGCCGATCTCTTCGGCCTCGGCCGGTTTGCGCTTGAGGACGACCGTTTGCGGCATGGTGATGTTTTCCAGCGCGGTTTTGTGCTGGAACAGGTTGAAATGCTGGAAGACCATGCCGACACCCTGGCGCAACCGGTTGAGGTCGGTTTTGGGATCGGTCAGCTCGACGCCGTCGATGACGATGGAGCCGCTATCGATCGGCTCCAATCCGTTGAGCGCCCGCAGAAACGTGCTCTTGCCGGAGCCGCTCGGCCCGATCACGACCAGGACCTCGCCCTTGTCCACGTGATTGGTGACGTGTTGGAGCGCATGCACCGGCGGGCGCCCCGGAATTTCGAAGGTCTTGCAGATATCGTTGACCACGACAATAGGCGTTTCGCCCTGCATATACCGTCCCCAAGCCTCCGTTCTTATGCGGTTGCCTCTCTTTCAACGGGGATTCCCCAGATGGCTCCTCCCAATCGCCGAAAATGGTAGCACAATGGGCATGCAACCGCGAATCCGGCCCTAAGCTGTCACGATAGGCCGTGGTCCGCTCTTGATCGGGCTGATTGGGCGATGAGAAACCCGGCCCCGTGACCCTTTCGCACTGTGAGGGCGCACTTCAACCTGCGCCGCACACAGCTGTTCTGTCGGGCGACCTGGAGGCTACTGATTGGCCGCCGTCATGGCGGCAAAGGAGCCGGCCGTAGCCGGTCAATCAGGCGCAGAATCTCAGCGAACAGAGCTCTGGAGATAGCGACTTCCGCGAGCTGAAAGGTGACATAACGGCCATGGCGGACCACCTTGGCCCCGATCTCGACCAGCTTCTCCCGTAGCGTGGTCAGCGACCAGTGTTCCACCTGTCGTTCCTCCAAACCTGTTCCGCGGCGCGGACGGATCCGAGACGAACCACCCGGGCGACAGTGTCGGTCGTCGGACCCGGTGGAAAAATTCCACCGGCGGAACCGGCCGCTATGCACAAGCTCAATGTTGGCGCTGTGTGTGTTTTTCAACGGTGTCGGCACACAGGAAACGGGCCGCTCGCTTCTTACCGCACCTCCTGGGACAAATGCCGTTGTCGGTCGTTAGGCCGCGAGGCGCTCGTAACGGTGATGAAGTCCTCCGACTTGAGGAAACGCAACTGCCTTTCCGCCGTCGGCCGATTGGACGGACCGTCCGTCGGGCGCACCCTTCCCGGGCGTCAAGTGCGTGTGGCCCTCGTTCTGCCCCACTGCAACGCCCAATCCATGCATTGGCATCTGGATGAAATCTGGCCCCAGGTGACACCAAGCGCCCACGCCGCCCTCTTCGTCGATCAGGCCGGATGACCTACCACGGGCAAGCTCGTGGTCCCGCCCAACATCCGTCCGGCTGGCGAGCCAATATGGCCGCTACGGCTACCGGCGGATCACGGTGCTGCCGAGAGCCGAGGGCTGGTTGGTCAACCACTAACTGCACGAAGACGGATACGCGCTCGATGGCACGCCTGCCTTCGCCTTGGCGCGTCTGGGTAGTGTTCAGGTGTTAATACGCCGCTACGATCAAGCAATTACGAATTTGGGATAGGTCATCGCTTCGGGCCCCAATAGCGCCGGGGTATATGCGACCATTGGCATGGTTTTATTTTACCGGGGCAACCCTGAGAAAAACACTTGCTCGGCCGAATTGGGAATTCCCATTTGCCCATTCCTATTGGTTATTTTTGATCTTCCGTCCGCGCCCGCAGGCTTTTGATATTGTGAACATGGACATGGGCGCCGGCGGCAATGTCGATTACCGCCTCGCCGATCACCTCTCCGTATTTCTTGATGCGCGTGCCGGTCGGAATGTCCATGACCGCAAGTTTGTGGCAAAGCGGAATATCCTCGTTGAGCGACTGGACGACCGTTTTCTCAGCAAGCTTGACGTGCGCCATTTCTCCTTTCTTGAAGGCACGCAGCGCCGTCGCAACGTGGTCTTCCGGGCGCAGTTGTAAGGCGTCCCAGTCAGATTTCCGTTCGGTCATAAGGACGCCCCCATACGGCTGAAGGCCTCGGCGCCCTCTCCGTGAATCTCGCCCCACGTCAACGTGCCCGATGCGATGTCGACCAACACCTTCATCAGATCATCGGCGGCAGCGTCCAAGGGGTTCTTACCGACGAATACGTCGGCGCATTTGAAATCCAGTTGCTTCTGAAGACGCTCGCAAGTCTCGGGATTGGCGCTGATCTTGATCGTCGGAGAAATGGAATTGACGAAACTGTTGCCGACTCCCGTCGAAAATATCATCAACTGACACCCCGACGCCGCAAATCCGCTCAACGATTCCGGCGCGTAGGCCGGCGCATCCATCAGATGCATACCGGGACCGTCCGGCCTTTCCGCCCACTGGATTAGGCTTTGAATTGGGCGACTGCCACTTTTGGCGATGTTGCCGAGCGACTTCTCTTCAATGGTTGAAAGACCGGCGGCGATGTTGGTCGGTCCGGGATTGTTGCCGGTGAGGTCACGGCCCCCGTCGATGGTCGCCTGTTCGCGGGCCGTGACGGCATCAATGATCTGACGGCCGACGTCCTCGCTGACAGCGCGTTCCGCCAAAAGGTGTTCGGCGCCCAACCATTCGGTGCTTTCGCCGATAACCGCCGTGCCTCCCAAGTCGATCAGGCGATCGGCGATCAAGCCCATTAGCGGATTGGCGACCAATCCGGAACTGGGATCGGACCGGCCGCATTCCAAGCCCAAATACAGGCTGGATAGCGGTGCTTGCCGCCGTCGCTGCGCGGAGATCTCCTTGGTCAGCCTGGCGCCTAGCCGGATACCGTGTTCGGTCAGCGTCACCGCATCATGGCCGCAGTCGTCCATAACAACGACCTCGATTGGCTTGCCACCGGCCAAGATTCGCCCGGCGAGATCGTCGGCGCGGGGAGGATTGGCGCTGACGATCAAGACGGCGCCGACATTCGGGTTGACGGCAAAGCCGACGAGGGCGCGGTCCTGTGATTCACGATCGTCGCCCAGGGGACCGGAATCATAGGGGTAATCGACGATCAAGGAACCGGGCAAGCAAGCCGAGATCCGGCGGGCCGACGGACCGGTCAGCCCGGTGACGGACAGCACCAGCAGACGGTTCCGGGTCCCGATCTGGCCGTCGGGGCGGTGGAAACCTTCGAAGCTATCGGTTCCTGGCATGGTAATCAGTACAGGCACCTCGATTATCTGAGGCTCGGGCATCGTTGAAATCTGTAACCTTCGTTCCTTAGCATGGCACCGCGTTGATTTGGTGGCAACTAGGCGGGCGGTTCACCGAGCCAGTTGTCTTCCATTTTGATCTGCCATCGGTGGGTATCCGGCGGCTTCGTTTCATGGCTCCACTTGCTGAGGATTTCCTTCCGCCGCCGCCGGGTCGCCATCACGGCGTCGATGTCGGCCGGGTTCCAGTTCTCCAACACCCGAGCCGTCAGTTTCTCGCGGACCGCGGCGTGCTCGGGACTCTCGGCCAGGTCCCGAATTTCCCCAGGATCCTCGTCGAGGTCGAACAGTTGCGGGCGATGGCCACTGTAGTAGATCAGTTTCCATTTGCCGGCGCGGATCATGCGTTGCTGGCTGGTCAGCCCGCTAGCCCAGGCCGCCATGCCGTCGACGCAATATTCGGCGAAGGTCTCGTTCTTCCAGTTGGCGGTCGGATCCTTGGCGACGGTCCAAAAACTCCGACCGTCGATTTCCGGCAACGCTGGTGCGCCCATCGCCTCAAGCATTGTCGGCGCCAGATCGATCAGATTGACGATCTGATCTCGGCGTTCGTTTTCCGGAAGGACGCCCGGCCAGGAGAGAATCAAGGGAATTTTGATGGAATCGTCATAGAAGGTCTGTTTCCACCACAACCCCCGCTCACCGATCTGGTCGCCATGATCGGAGGTGTAAATGATTAGGGTATTGTCGGCCAATCCGGTGACTTCCAGCCTATCGAGAACCTTGCCGACCATGGTGTCGAAGGTCTCCACCAGCGCGTAATAGGCGGCGCGGGCATTTCGAATCTTCTGCCGGTCTACGGGCACATCGATCCCGGTTTTTTCGCGCCACCATAACAAATACGGATGGTCCTCTTCGGTCGCTGGTTGCGGCCATCGCGGATCGTCGATCCGTTCCAGATAATCATTGACCAAATCCGGGTTCGCCACATAGGGCTGATGCGGCAGCATGAACCCGACATTGAGGCTGAAGGCCTCTTCCTCGCCGGTCTCACAGATAACCGCCAGTTCATCGATCATGGTCAAGGCTTCGGCGGTCACGTCGCGATCGTGGACTTCATAGGAGCTCTGCCCACCGCCGGCGCGTTCCAGGCTGAGCTGGAACGGCCCCTGGGTGTCGGAGAGAACGCCCAGGGAATGGGCAACGCCGCCGACCCAATTGGTCGAGTGGTCCCCGACCCGCCGTTCCGCGTACCCATGCATCTGATCGGGGCCAATGGAATGCAGACGGCCGACAAGCCTCGGCCGGTACCCGGCGGCGCCCAGCGAATGGGACGTGGTCGGGGTGTCGGAAGCCAGTGGGTCACTGTTGGTCCAGCACTCCTGGGATGACGGATGCCGGCCGGTGAGCAAGGACATACGCGCCGGCACGCAGAGCGGCGAGGGGGAATAAGCGTTGTCGAAGGTCACGCCACGTTCGGCAAGCTTGTCGAGGTTCGGGGTGCGGACGATCTTATCGCCATAACAGCCGGTGACACGCGGCGCGTGCTGGTCCGACATGATAAAGAGTAAATTCGGTTTGGCGGTCATTTCGAATTCCCGTTTTTCTTGTTGCGGCGCCAATCGCTGTAAAGCGGCCAAACCAACAAGACGATGGCGATTAAGGTGAAAATCGCCGGCATGGGCCGAGTGATGATCGGCGAAGGATCACCGGCGGTCATCATCAGGCCCGAGCGCAATTTCTCTTCGGCCAGGGGGGCCAGAACAAACCCGATGACAAACGGCCCCAGCGGAAACTTGCCGCGCTCCAGAAGGAATCCGATGACCCCGAAGATCAACATGGTCCAGACATCGAACATGGTATTGTTCAGGGCATAGGAACCGATGACGCAAAACACCATGACGACCGGAAGGACGAAACTCCGCGGCATATACATCAGACCGGCGATGTACTTCACGGAGCTTGTCATCAGGATATACATGAGGATGTTTGCCAACAGGCACGCCGCGACCATTCCCCAGACAATGTCGGCGTTGGTCAGAAACAAGGTCGGTCCGGGCTGAATCGAATGGATCATCAGCGCGCCGATGAGGATGGCGTCGATGACGCTGCCCGGGATGCCCATGGCGATCAGCGGGATCAAGGCACCACCGACGGTCGCGTTATTGGCGGCCTCGGAAGCAACGATCCCTTCTTCGGAACCAGTGCCAAATTTCTCCGGCGTGCGCGACATGTTCTTGGCCGCCGTATAGGCGATCACCGAACCAATGGACGCCCCGATCCCCGGCAGTATGCCGACACCCGTTCCGATGACCGACGAGCGGATCAGGTTGACCGCCTGGGCCTTGAAATCCGACAGGGACATGAGGATGCCCTTGCTGGACACGGTTATTCGTTCGCCCACCCGGCCGATTTCCAATGCGTCATTGATAATTTGACTGACCGCGAACACGCCGATCAGCACGGGCAGCAATTTCAACCCGCCGTTAAGCAGATACCAGTCGAATGTTAGTCGCGGCATGCCTAAGGCCGGATCGACGCCGGGCATGGAGATCAACATGCCGAAGAGACCGGCGATCAAGCCCTTCACCAGGGATCCCTCGCTGACCGAGGCGATCAGCACCATGGCCATCATGATCAACGTGAAATACTCGAACGGCCCGAACCGGGTGGCGATGATCGAAAGCGGCTTGGTGATCGTCAGCAGCGCCAGCCAAGCGACTGTCCCGCCGACAAACGACGCCGTGATGCCGAGCCCCAGGGCGCGGCCCGGATTGCCGCCCCGGGCCATGGGGTAACCGTCGAAGGTGGTCATTACCGCCGCCGGGGTTCCGGGCATGCGCAGCAAGGTGGCGGTTATGAGGCCGCCGCTGATCGCCCCCACGTACATGGAAATCAGCAAGATGATGGCATTAAACGGATCCATGTAAAATGTGATCGGCAGGGTCAACGCGATCAGCATGGCGCCGGTCATGCCCGGAATGGCGCCGACTATGATGCCGAGCGACGTTCCCGTAAACAACATGAAGAATGTCCACGGCGTGAAAATTTGCCCGATGGCCGATGCAAGCGCGCTCAGGTCCATGTCAACCGTCCCTTATTACGTCGGCAGATCGACGACAAACACCTGCGTGAACAGATATTGCGTCGCAAATCCGACCACGAGGCCGACGCCGAGCGCCGGCAGTAGTTTTTTCTTCTGGAATTTCTCCAGACCCCAGATGGTGATGGTCAGGAAGATGGCCGCCATCCAGGCGAACGGCATCAGCCGGAAATGAAAGACAATCACAAGGGCAAGTGTCGCCACCGCCATCAAGACGCCGGCGCCGATGGAGATCGGGACGGCTTCCTCACCGCCCGCAGGGTTTTTTTGGGCTGCAAGTCCTCTGGTGCGGGTCCCGAAAATTAACAGCAAACAACAAACGATAATGATGCCGGCCGTGGCCTGCGGGACCGGTCCGGACCCCAAGGGTTCGAAGCTTCCCGGCGGCAGGTCACGGGATTCCCAAAGGAACACGGCGCATATCAATATGATCAAAACACTAACCGAAATCTCGAATTTCCGCTGCGATTTCATGGCGATCCAAATATGTAAAAGAACGGGGCGCCGCGCCTTGGACGGACTTCGTCCGCGCGGCGCCCCGAGTTCGTTATTTCTTCTTCGCGAGCTTGGCGACCGGCTCGATGGCCTTCCAAGTGTCCGTCAGGTCTTTCTTCAGGGCATCGCCCGACAGGAAGACGTTGGCGAAACCTTTGGAGCTCAGCCATTTCTTATACCGATCGGTTGCCGTTGCCTTCTTTAGCGCGGCCGCGAAACCGTCGATCGCCGCTTGCGGCGTGCCCTTCGGCGCGAACCACCAGGACTTGATGCAGAATTCCATGTCGTAACCGAGTTCCTTCATGGTCTTCAGGTGGCTCAACTGCGGGAACCGTTCCGGACCCGTGTAGGCCAGCGGCTTGATCTGGGCTTCCGGGTTTTCAGATCCGTCCGGCAGGCGGGTGAACTTGAGCACTTCCGCACCGGAGAGAACCGTTGTGTTGGTTTGTGCGCCGGTCAGCGCCGTGTAGTTCGCCGTGCCGCCGCCGATCTGGACGAAACGGAATTTCGACCCCGGGTTGACCTCTTGCAACATGACGCCGGCAAGGTGATTGATGGCGCCCAGGTTGGCCCCGAATATCAGCGAATCCGGCTTGTCTTTCGCCGCGTCCAGAAGTTCCTTGACGGAATTGATGCCGGAATCCTTGCGGACCATGGGGAACAGGCAGAACTCGCCGGATGCCGCCACGGGTTCGAAATCCCGCCAGCCGAAGTTCAACGCGCCGCTGCCTTCGCCGCCCATGAGGGCGATATGGATAAGCAGGAAGTTGTAGCCGTCGGGTGCGGCCTCCATCACCTGGCGCGAGCCAATGGAGTAGTGACCACCGACGTTGACGATGGTGATCGGCTGCGAAAGGAGATCGTTTTCCTTGATCGCGGCCTGGAAAACCCGGCCCGTTTGATCCGAGGTACCGCCGGCCTTGAACGGCACGATGAGCTTGATCGGTTTTTCCGGCCATTCAGCCTTGGCGGCATTGCCTAGACCTATTGTAAGTGCGGCGGCCGCAACCGCTGATACGAGTGCTTTTTTCATGATGCTTCCCTATTCAGTCGTAATGTTGTGGTTTCAAAAAAACCTAACGAATTTCCAGCCCTTCATATTTTTTCTCGCTGTTGTTGAAGAATGTCATTCTTTTTTTGGCGTGCCGACCACGACCGAGGCGTCGGACAAGGGCGGCGGCGGAAAATGAAGGCCGCGTTGCCCCGAAAAACCGCGATTGGCAAATGGCGTGAAAACGGGTTCCTTCGTACCGGTTAACTTACCCTTCGCGGCGAGGCTTTCGTCGCCGCCGTAGAGATGTCCGATCAGCGCTTGCTCCAGACGCCTCAGAACCTTGGCGTGATCCGCGTCACCGGCGAGGTCACGGATTTCTTGCGGGTCCGCTTCAAGATCGAACAAATGGGTGATGTTTCCGGCCGGATACCAAATAAGCTTGTAGCGGTCATTGCGGACCATGCGCATGGCCATCTCGCCTTCCAGCGCTTCACCGTAGAAGTACGTGCGCGTCGCTGTGCCGGTCATCGAGTACCCGTCACAACTGTCTGGCACCTCCAATCCAGCCTGGGTCAACAAGGTGGGCATTACGTCATTCAGCCCGACCAGGCGATCGTCGCGGGCGCCCGACGGGATGTTATTGGCCGCGCTGGTGCCGACCAGGACCATCGGGATGCGCGCCGATCCGTCCAACATCACTCGTTTGGCGTAGAGACCGTGATCGCCCAGCATATCGCCGTGATCGCCGGTCAACATGATCACGGTGTTGTCCAGCAGTCCCTCTTCGCGGAGCGTCCCGATGACCAAGCGCAATTGGTGGTCGATGTGGGTGCATTGGGCATAGAAGGCACGCCGCGCATCGGCCAAGCGCTCCCCGCCGAGCTGCGGCCAGTAATCGCGGACCGTTTTCAGGGCATACGGCAGATCGACCATTTTCTCCGACCAGTTCGACTCAACCGGCTTCGGAATTTCTCGTCGCACGTATCGCTCGAAATATTGAGCCAGCGGCGTTAATGGTGGATGCGGATGGGTATAGGAAAGATGCCAGAAGGCGGGCCGCGTGGGGTCGCGACGCTTGATGACCTTGACCATCTCCCGGGTCGTCCAGTTGGTGACGTGGTGTTCCTCAGGCAGGTGCCAGGTGCGCCAAAGATAGTCGTTGTTGCACATGCCGTGTTCGAACTGACGCCCAGCGTATCCCTGTTCCGCTAGATAAATTTCGTAATCATCGACGGCGCCCAGATTGGCGCGGCCTTCTTCCGCAAGCAGCGCGTCGTCGAAGCCGATGCGGTCGCGTTGTGGATAAACATGCAGCTTGCCCACCGCCGTGGCTTGGTACCCGGCGTCGCGGAAGGTCTGCGCCAGTGTCGGTTTGTCCGGCATGACGGCGGCCGGCTGAAACACGCGGTCGCCGTGGACCCGGGCCGTCGTCCCCGTCATTACCGAACGCCGGGCCGGAATGCAGATTGGGCATTCCGAATAGGCGTTGGGGAAATAGGTGCCCAAGGTCGCGAGATGATCGATGGTCGGGGTCTCGATGACCGGGTGCCCGGCGATGCCCAACAGGTTGCCGGGCCATTGATCGACCATGATCAACAGGACATTGGCGCGGGCGGCGTCCATCATACCGCCACCTCCGCTGTCAGTTCGCCCAGCGCATCCAACTTGGCGTCGTCCATATACCCGTAGCGATTGACCACCATACGGCCCCGCGAGGCCCGCCATGCCGTTTCCATGCGGGCGCGGAAATCATCGAGGGGACCGTAAGCGTGTGAGAAAGCGTAGACCGGCGTATCCCCAGCCAACGCCGCGGTCTCCCGGATTTTGCCGGCTTGCGCCTTTGGCCCGGCCCTATGCGGCACATCCGGTTCCGGATAGACGACTTCGTCGAGATCGGTCGGCGGAGCCTCGTCAAGCAGATCCAGAAGTCGAAAAATGGCGGCGAGGAGCGGGCGAGGCGAAAGGTTCGCATTAGCACCCAGCAACCGGTCGGCATAGGCGCGGACCATCATCGGCCAATGCATGGTGTAAAGCTTGACTCCAATACCGCTGCAAAGCGGTGCCAGCCTGGTAACGTCGAAACCCGAGGCCTGCGCCCAAGGCGCCGGAAAACCCTGGACGAGGAACTCCATGCGACCCCCGGAGGCGTCATCGACCGTCGCTCCGTAGGCGTCGATAAGTTCCACCACCAAATCGCTCTTGAACCGGCGCAGCGCCAAAACACCGGGAAAGGTGCCTAGCCAATCCCACAAGCCTTTCGTGTCGTCGGCCAACAACAAGTTCAGATGGCCGTCATTCATTTCGTTGAACAGGAACCGGCGCAGCCGCAGGGCGTCACGAGACATCAGTTCGAAGTCGTACCCGAGGCGCTCGGCCGCCGCTTTCGCATGTCCGGAAAAATCGAAAAACAAGCTGTCGAAGGCATAGGGTGGAAATTCGGACCAGTCGACGCGCAAACCATCGACATTGGGATAGGCGCGCACCAAGTCACGGATCAGGGCGCAACCGTAGTCCTTGATATGCGGACTGGCGAGGCTGCCGTTCTTGTCGACGCGCCCTTCGAGCTCGTCACCCTCCGGCAAGCGGCATCGGTCATCCGGTTCCGGTCCTCCGAACTGGACGCGATATCCGGGCGGTATAGCCGCCTGAACCTGGAGATATGTTTTTATGTTCCGCGCCTTGGCGCCGGCGATCAACTCGGCGACCCGCTCCCCGGCCCGCGCGGTCAACGCATCGGCCGGCTGAGGCTGATAGCGCAACCCTTCATAATAGCTTCGGTCGGGAACGAAGCTCGGTGACGTGCGGACCGTTACGGCGCGTTTACCGAACAGGTCGCGGTCAAGCAGGCGGACCTTGCCGGCGTCGGCATCGGCCGGCGGTTCGCGGCCCGCGTCTGGCGCGTCCGAGAGCTCCATGACATAGGGCGAGGTCGTGACCGCGGTGACCCGGGCACGTTCGACGAGATTGTCCAGAACCGCCGCGACCCCTTCGGATTGCGCGAATTCGGGTAGTACCGTCACATTGAGACATCGTGCAAACGCCAAACCCGATGCTCCTCCCCAACAGGGCATTAAAGCCTGGCGATTTTTCCCGCCTTCGGTTCGTGCCCGGGTCGACGCGTGGTCAACATACGTAGACGCCGCACTAGTATGGTAGTATATATTAACCGGCACAAGACGAATTTTGCCCGTAAAATAACAACCAGCGACCGCAACCCGGGGCCGCGCCTATCATGTCATCGATGGACAACCGACCACGGACACCGGCCTATCTACGAATTTACGACGGCATCCGGGATCTCATTTCCGATCTGGAGCTGAAGCCGGGCCAAGCGTTGTCGGAAAAGGAATTATCCGAAAAATTCGGCACCAGTCGGCAACCCGTGCGCGAGGCGTTTATCCGCCTGTCCCAGGAAGGTCTCGTCGAAATCCGGCCGCAAATTGGCACCTATGTGGCGCGCCTGGACATGGACCAAATTCAAGATGCGGTGTTCGCGCGTGTGGCGCTGGAATGCGCCGCCGTGCAAGAGGCGGTAGGACGCATCACGGAACGTCAATTGGCGGAGTTGCGGGAAAATCTGGCGGCACACGGGGAGGCCGCGCGATCCGGCGACGACCGCGCCGTCTACCGGGAGGACGAAGCCTTTCATATTAGATTGATCGAATTCAGCGGACATGCCGGCATCTGGCCGATGATCCGGCAAGCGCGGACCCATATGCTGCGGCTTCGCAATCTCTCGGCGCGAACCTTGAAGACCGCGTCAGAGGCCGTGCGGGATCATACCCGTGTCGTCGACGCCATTGCCAATGGCGACGCTGAGCGGGCCGCCCAATCCTTGAAGTCCCATATCGAGCAGAATGTCGATTACATGGGCCGCTTGCGCGACGAATACCCGGACTACTTCGGCACCAGGTTGCATTGATACCGTTATGCCAGTGCCTCAATGCCTCGCGACGGGCGCCGTTCTGTCGATCCTCATAGGGGTCAGAGGGCATTCCCCATGAAATCGAAAAATTTGCTGTTCATCTTCTCCGACGAACATACCCGCGAGATTAGGCTGAACGCACGCTGTTCGGGAGCAGCCATTCGCGGCCACCCGTGGGTCCCGCCCTATTACTCCGAAAGGCCAATTCGACGCAGAAGAGCCTGGAACCGGGCATCCGAGCGGAGACCGTCAAAATCCCTGTCCACCTTGAGCCATACCATGGATCGGGAGCGATGCTCGAAGGCCTTCTCTAGCCAGGTGAAGGCATCGTCCTTCAAACCCAAGCCCGCATAGATGGTTGCCATGCCGAAAGGCGAAACGTAGCTTTCCTTGGCAAGCCCCTCGAGCTTATCGAGAACCTTTCTCGCCTTTTCCGGCTGGCCCGAGATCGCATAGGTGTAGCCAAGGGCGGTCAGGGGCAGCACGTGACCGCCTCCCGTATCGATCGCCTTCTGAAATGCGGCGATCGCTTTATCGTACGCGCCGTTCCGCCGGTGATAATGCCCAAGACCCCAATGAACACCCCAGAAATATGGATCTAACTCGGCTGTGCTTTCGAACTGTTGCCTCGCCCTCTCGGGCCGATCCGCCTGGAGGTACTGCCAGCCCAAATTAATGTTTGCCGCGGGTGACAAGGGGTCGATCGATCTGGCCTCCTCGGCCTCGCGTATGGCTTCCTCCTGCCGTCCCATGGCTTGCAAATAAAAGCTGTAAGACACCCGGGCTTGGGCATAACTGGGATTTATCTGAATTGAGCGCTTGAAGGCCTCCTCGGCGCCGGGCCAGTCCCATTCGTATTTCAGGCGGACAATTCCCAGAAAAGCGTGAGGTTCGGCCAGACTGTCGTCCAGTCTCAGCGCTTCCATAACCGCGTTCTTTGCGGCGGGCATTCCCTCTCGCGGGTCGACCAGCTCGAATCCGTAGCCAGCGAGCAGGCAATAGCAGGTGGCCAAGCCCGAATACGCTGCTGCGTAATCCGGTGCTATTTCGACCGCCTGCTTGAAATAAGCGATGCCCTTTCTGAATCCTTCCTCGGTCAATTTGTTCAAAAAGAACCGGCCTTTGAGCTGTGCTTCATAGGCAGCAGGATCTATTGCTGGCGTGCCTTTGGGGCTTTTGTTCTTCGCCGGAACGATCTGCCCCTTGAGTGAGGAAACTATTTGCCGCACGACCTCGTCTTGAATAACCAGCACATCCACGACATCCCGTTCATAGCTCTCGGCCCAAAGGTGGCGGTCGTTCGCCGCGTCGACGAGCTGTGCTGTAATCCGAATGCGGTTGCCGCTTCGCAGCACCGCGCCTTCGATGACATGAGTCACGTTGAGCTCTCGCGCGATCTCGGCTATCGGCCTATTCACATTCTTGTAAGCCATCGCCGAGATGAAAGAGATCACACGAACGCCGTCCTGTTTGGCCAAACTGGTAATCAATGCGTCGGTCATGCCGTCGCTGAAATAATCCTGGTCGGCTTGGCCCGAGAGGTTGCGTAGCGGCAAGACGGCAACGGAAGACATCCGCTCGGGATTGGGGCTCCCGGATGAGCGCTC
>CAXMQD010000560.1:0-3277 GCA_964194965.1 uncultured Acidimicrobiia bacterium
GGCGCGGCGGTTGCTTTGGGCTCGGGCAGCGTAACCGCTCCGGCCAGGCTGGGGAAGGGCGCGGTGCTGTGCGGGATGCCCATGGCGGCCACGAAGTGTTCCTGGAACTTGGGCTCGACCGCCGTTTCGATTTTTTCGACCTGCGTAATAACGCGTTCGATCTCGTCGCGCGCCTGTTGATTGAGCAGCGCGATGCGGGCGCCGGTGCCCGCGGCGTTGCCCGCCGAGCCGACCTTGGCGAGGTCGCAGTCGGGGATCAGGCCGAGCACCATGGCATAGGTCACGTCGATGTGGCTGCCGAAGGCACCGGCCAGCACGATGCGGTCGACGCGCTCGACGCCCAAGCGGTCCATCAACAACTGGGCGCCGGCATAGAGCGCCGCCTTGGCGAGCTGGATCGCGCGCACGTCGTTTTGGGTGATGCGGATCTCCGGCGCGCCGTCGTGCAGCAGGTAGGAGAAGGTGCGGCCATCGGCCTGGACCCGAGGGCTCCGCGCCGCCGCCGTGCCATCGATGGTGCCGTCGGTGGCGAGCACGCCGGCCAAGTACATCTCGGCCAACACCTCGATAATGCCCGAGCCGCAGATGCCGGTGATCCCGGTCTTGGCCGTCGCCTCCGCGAAGCCGTCTTGATTCGACCACAGCTCGCTGCCGATCACCCGGAATCGTGGCTCGAGAGTGGCGGGGTCGATGCGCACGCGCTCGATGGCGCCCGGCGCGGCGCGCTGGCCGCCGGATATCTGGGCGCCCTCGAAGGCCGGGCCGGTCGGCGAGGAGCAGGCCAGGAGCCGTTCCTTGCTGCCGAGCAGAATCTCGGCATTGGTACCGACGTCGACCACCAGCATGATCTCCTCGGAAAGATGCGGACTCTCCGACAGGATCACGCCCGCGGCATCGGCGCCGACATGGCCGGCGATACAGGGCAGCACATAGACCCGGGCGTTGGGGTTGACCCGGGTCAGGCCGAGCTCGCTGGCCCAGAGCGTCATGCCGGAATTGGCGGCGAGCGCGAACGGCGCGCCGCCCAACTCGGTCGGGTCGATGCCGAGCAACAGGTGGTGCATGATCGGATTGCCGACGAAGGTGGCGTTGAGGATATCCTCGCCCGCTATTCCGGCCGCCTCGGCGACCTCCTCGATCAGCCGGTCGATCGCCTCGCGCACCGCCGCGGTCATCTCCCGATCGCCGCCCGGGTTCATCATCACGTAGGAGACCCGGCTCATCAGGTCCTCGCCGAAGCGAATTTGCGGGTTCATCACGCCCGCGGAAGCGGCCACCTCGCCGCTCGCCAGGTCACAGAGGTGCGCGGCGATGGTGGTCGAGCCGATGTCGACCGCGACCCCGTAGGCGCGGTCGTGGAGGCCGGGCCAGGCAGTGGTCAGGACCTGGCCGCGGTGGACCGCGACGGTGATCTTCCAGCCGCCCGCGCGCAGCACTTTTTGCAGCGCCTGGAGCACCCGCAAATCGCACTCCAGATCGGTCAGGCCCCACTGCGCCTCGAGCGCGGCCAGGACCCGCTCCAGATCGCCGGACGGGTTGTGCATGTCGGGCTCGGCGACTTCGATGTAGTGCAGCCGGATCGCGGGATCGAGCTCGATGTCGCGCGCCTCCGCGCGCTTGCGCACGACCTGCTTGTGGACCTGATTCTCCGGTGGCACGTCGATCACCAAGTCGCCCAGGATGCGGCTTTGGCACGACAGGCGCTGACCGGTCGCGATGCCCCTCTTCTGGCCGTAGCGGGCCTCGACGTCGTTTGCGGCGGAGATGTTTTCGGCCCGGCTGACGATGCCGTGTTTGGCGAACTCGCCGAGCCCGGGCCGGACTTGGCAGCGGCCACAGATGCCGCGCCCGCCGCAGACTGAATCGATGTCCACGCCCAGGCTACGCGCGGCCTTTAACAGCGGTGTGCCGTTTGCAAAACGGCCGCGCAGCCCCGAGGGCGTGAAGACGACGAGCGGGTCTTCGGCCACTGTACCGATTAGCCGCGCCGCCGACGCCGTTCCCGGCGTGGACGCTCGCCCGAGCCGTCCTGGATGGTGGCCGGCGCCGGATCGCGGAACTTCTCGAGCCAGCGGGCGCAGTTCACGTCGACCCCGTTCATGACGTCGGCCGCCATGATCGAGGTCATCTCCTCGGCGTGCAGCGGGTTCATGATCGCCGAGGTCATGCCGGCGCCCGCCGCCATGGCCAGGAAGGTGCCGTTGAGCGCGTGCCGGTTGGGCAGCCCGAAGCTGATGTTGGAGGCGCCGCAGGTGGTGTTGACGCCGAGCTCGCTGCGCAGGCGGCCGATCAGCCGCATCGCGGCGGCGCCGGCGTTGCCGAGCGCGCCGATCGGCATGACCAACGGATCGACCACCAAATCGGAGGCCGAAATCCCGTGGTCCGCGGCGCGGTGGACGATTTTCTTGGCGACCTCGAAGCGCACGTCCGGGTCTTCGGAAATGCCGGTCTCGTCGTTCGAGATTGCGACCACGGCGGCGCCGTATTTCTTGACCAGCGGCAGCACCGCTTCCAAGCGCTCCTCCTCGCCGGTGACCGAATTGACCAGCGCCTTGCCCTGATAGGCCCGCAAGCCGCTCTCCAAGGCCTCGATGATCGAGGAGTCGATGGACAAGGGCACGTCGACCAGGGACTGCACCAGCTTGATGGTCTCGGCCAGAATCGCCGGTTCGTCGGCCAGTGGAATGCCGGCGTTGACGTCGAGCATATGGGCCCCGGCCGCGACCTGGGCGAGAGCGTCGGCCTCGACCCTGGAGTAGTCGCCGGCCACCATCTCGGCCGCCAGGAGCTTGCGCCCGGTCGGGTTAATGCGCTCGCCGATGACGCAGAAGGGACGGTCGAAGCCGATCACCACTTCCTTGCTGTGCGAGCTGACGCGTGTCTGGGTCATGGGCGGGGTTTCTCAGTCCTTGTTTTGCGGGCACTTCGATAGGCGCGACTGGCGTTTGGACATGAAAATCACGCCGCGGTGCCGCCGCGGATGTTGTGCTTGCGCGCCATAAATTCCTGGGCGGTCTCCACGGTGACCGCCGCGTCGCGGCAGTAGGCGTCGGCGCCGATCGCCTCGGCGAAGGCCTCGTTGAGCGGCGCGCCGCCGACCAGGACGATATAGTCGTCGCGCATGCCCTTTTCCTTCAGGGTATCGATCACGACCTTCATGTAGGGCATGGTCGTGGTCAACAGCGCCGACATGCCGAGGATATCCGGCTGGTGCTCCTCGATCGCCTCCAGGTAGTTCTCGACGGCGTTGTTGATGCCGATGTTGATGACCTCGAAG
>CAXMQD010000561.1:0-7801 GCA_964194965.1 uncultured Acidimicrobiia bacterium
GCTCCAAATGCGACTGCAAGCGGTTCTGCCGATTCTGCGGAATCGCGTTCCCCAATTGTTGAACTATTCGGTATCAGCCTATCGCGTTGGCGAGACGATATAACCGAGAGCGAGCAGCAGGCACAGTTGGAAAGGTCCCGACGGGCGCTTCTGGAACTTGAAAAATCTCTCATTGATTTACGGGGTCAGCCGGATCGCGGACAAATGGGCCATAACATGCCGCCCGAGCCGATGATCCCGGATGAAGTGTTCGACCAATACGTTGCAGAGGTGAGGGCAGGCATTGCGCTTCATGACGCTCCACGACCGGACAAGCCTCGCCTCAGCCGGTTAAGAGATTTTCTTGACCACTTTCGCCAGTGGCTCCAGCCGCGCGTAAACAAAGCAGCGGATAGCGCTGCGGTGGCATTTGGCGCCGCTGTTGGTACGGGGTCGGCAGCTCTGCTTGCGAAACTTTCAGGCGCATGGGACCAGCTCGGCGCACTGATCAACTTGCTCATTTGAATTCTGGGTCTCGCTTAGGACCTATCGGCTGTCTCAACGACTGATTCTGGCGACGAGTGAAATTGACCACCGCGGTCGCCATCGCCGCGCTCACGGTCTACGACATGTGCAAGGCGGTCGACCGCGCCATCCGCATCCAAGACATCCGCCTGACCCACAAATCCGGCGGCAAGTCCGGCACCTACGAGGCGCCGTAGCGGAGGGCGAGGCGCCGTAGGTCCGGAGCTAAACCGATCGCCCGGACGGCCTCAGGCCGACATAGCCAAGGGCAGCGATGCCGGTAAAGCCGGCGATGGTCAAAGCTAGCGGCCAGGCGGAGCCGTCATGAAAGCTGCCCACCAGCAGGCCGCCCAGACTTCCCGACATCATTTGGAGAGAGCCGGCCAAGGCGGATGCCGAGCCGCTGGCCCCATCCCCGGCGCCGTCGAGCAGGCAACTCGGGCCACTCGCCAGGATCAATCCGATTCCGAAGGATAACACCGCCATGCCGATCATGATGACGGCGAGACTCTCATGGCCGGCCACCAGTGGCGCCACCAGGACCACGCCCCCCAGGGTCGCAAAAAAGATGGCGCCTTGCACCATGCGGTCGGCGCTCGCCCTGCCGGCCAGTCGGGTCACCGTGAAACCGCCAGCCATGAAGGCCAGGACGAGCAGACCATAATAAAGCCCGTAGTTTTGGGTTGCGACGCCCAACCGGTCGATCAGCAAGAAGGGGCCAGCGGTCACGAATGCGAAAAAGGCGCCGAACAACATTGTCAGCGGGATCAAGTATCGAAGATAGGCGCGCCGGCGGAGGAGATCCAGATACCCACGCGCGATTTGTCCGGGCTGGATGGCGCCGTGATTCCGGGTGCCGGTTTCGGGCAAGAACCGACGCACCAAAAGAAAGACCCCAGCCGATAGCACGGCGAGCAGCACAAAATTCATGCGCCACCCCACCAAGATAAAGATATATCCCCCGAGCAGCGGGCCGGTCGCCGGCGCCACGCCCATGGCCATGCCATAGTAGCCCATGATCCGGACGGCTCTTTTTTTATCGAACAGCTCGCGGATGATTAGGATCACCACCACCGAGGCGACGCTGGCGAAGATGCCTTGGCCGATCCGCCCGGCCAAGAGCCCACCGATCGTCTGCGCGGTGGCACAGATCAGGCTCGCAACCAGAAAGCCGAACATGCCGATCAGGAGCAACCGCCGTCGCCCGTATCGGTCCGCCAAGGGGCCATGCGCCAGTTGTGCTAGGGCATAGGCCGCCAGATTGAGACTCACGGTCAGCTGCACGGTTTCGGCATTGCTGGCAAGCAACCGCGGCAAATGAGGCAAGCTCGGCGTATACAGATCGGTGGAAAGAATGCTGACGCTGGTACAGGCGACCAGCACGGCGGGGATGACCCAGTCAGCCAGACCAGAGGTGTCGTTGCGCGAGAGTGTCAAAAAGCCTCCTTAGCCGATCCTCGTCACGCGGTAGCCCTTCCGCGCATACCATCCAAACCAGAACATTCTCGCTGGGCGCCCCGCTCTGCCGCAAGAAACAAATTCAAATTCAAAACCCAAATGCACGAAGAAGCTGTTGAAATTCTTTGTGTCTTGGTGTCTTTGTGGTCAGCTTTCATCAATCGACGCGTGGAACATTCAGGTGACCAATGAACACTGACATGCTCTCCGTCGCCGAGGCCCTAGCACGCATCACCGCGGCCTTCGAGGCGCTGCCGGCGGAGACCGTGGGGCTGACCGGGGCGCTGGGGCGGGTGCTGGCCGAGGACGTGGTGGCGCGGGTCACCCAGCCGCCCAAGGATGTCTCGGCCATGGACGGTTACGCCGTGCGCGCCGCCGACGTGGCGCAAGTCACAGCCGACGCCCCGGCCCGGCTCGAAGTGATCGGCCGGGTGCCCGCCGGCGGCGATTTCGCGGGCGAGGTCGGGCCCGGCCAGGCGGTGCGCATCTTTACCGGCGCGCCGGTCCCCGAAGGCGCCGATGCCATCGTCATTCAGGAGGATACCGAACGCGACGGCGATACCGTCGTGGTCAAGGAGGGTGCGGCCCAAGGCAGCTACGTGCGCCCGGCCGGGCTCGACTTCCACGTTGGTGAGGTCGGGCTCAGCGCGGGCCGCCTGCTCAGCGCCCGCGACGTCGGACTGGCGGCGGCCATGGACCGGGCCTGGCTGCAGGTGCACCGGCGGCCGCGGGTGGCGCTGCTCGCGACCGGCGACGAAGTGGTGCTGCCCGGCGACCCGCGCGGGCCGACCCAAATCGTCAGCTCCAACGGCTTTTCGCTGGCCGCCTTCGTCGAGGCCTGTGGCGGCCAGCCGATCCATTTGGGCATCGCGCCGGACGACACCGCAGCGCTCAAGGCCCTGGTCGACGGGGCCCGGGGCGCCGACCTGCTGGTCACCACCGGCGGGGTCTCGGTCGGCGAGCACGACCTGATCCGGGAGGCGCTGGGCGAGCAGGGCCTGGAAATGGATTTCTGGCGCATCGCCATGCGGCCCGGAAAGCCGCTCCTGTTCGGGCGCATCGGCGCGACCCCGATTTTGGGCTTGCCCGGCAATCCGGTCTCGAGCCTGGTCTGCGCGACCCTGTTCCTGCGCCCGGCGATCGCGGTCATGCTCGGCCAGGACCGCGGCGGCGCGGTGCCGGAAACCGCGGTCCTGGGCGCGCCGCTGGGCGCCAACGACCGGCGCCAAGATTATCTGCGCGCCCGGCTCGACACCGATGCCGAGGGCCGGCGCCGGGCCCTGCCCTTCGAGCGCCAGGACAGCTCCATGCTGGCGACCCTGGCCCAGGCCGACTGCCTGGTGGTGCGCGCGCCCCACGCGCCCGCCGCCGAAGCCGGCGAGATGGTGGAGATCGTGCCGCTCCAAGGCGGTGTCCTGAACATCTGAGCGCCTCGATGCCCCCGCGCCGTTCGATGCCCCTTCCCGGCACCTTGGGGTCGCCACGCCGGGAGTCCGCCGGGAATTCGCGCAAAGACCGCTTGACGGCCAAACGGAACTAAACTAGAACATGTAGCGACGTTTTTGTTTTGTTCTACATCTAGTGGGTTGCAGGTCTGGGGAGACAAAATCGCGATGTTGACACGCAAACAGCACCAACTCCTGCTCTACATTCACGAGCATCTCAGTGCGCAAGGGGTGTCGCCCTCGTTCGACGAAATGAAGGACGCGCTCGGCCTGCGTTCCAAATCCGGCATCCACCGCCTGGTCACTGCGCTCGAGGAGCGCGGCTTCATCCGCCGCCTCGCCCACCGGGCCCGCGCGGTCGAAATTCTGCTCCTGCCGGAGAACCTGGCCGCGGCCCCCACGGAAATACCGGCCGGCGCCCCGGTCGCCCCAGGCGCCGCGGCCGGCTTTGCGCCGCGCGTCATTGAAGGCGACTTCGGCGCCGCCCTGCCCGGCACCCGCCCCGCGGTCGGCAGCGATGCCATGCAGTTGCCGCTCTATGGCCGGATCGCCGCCGGTACGCCGATCACGGCGCTGCGCGATTACGACAATTTCATTGACGTGCCGGTGACCATGCTCGGCTCCGGCGAGCACTACGCCCTCGAGGTCGACGGCGACTCCATGGTGGAAGCCGGCATCTACGATGGCGACACTGTGGTCATCGAGCGCACCGACACCGTCGAGAATGGTGCCATCGCGGTAGCCTTGGTCGACAATGAGGAAGCCACCCTGAAACGAATCCGCCGCAAGGGCGGCGCGATCGCACTCGAGCCGGCCAACACGAGCTACGAAACCCGCATCTTCCCGCCCGAGCGGGTCAAGATTCAGGGCCGCCTGGTCGGACTGCTGCGCTCCTACTGAACCAAGCCGCGACCCGCTCCCCCCACGCGCCACATACCTTGGAAATCCGCCCGGCGAATTCCGCCGAATTGCCCGAAATCGTACGCCTGCTCGCGGACGATCCACTTGGGGCCCATCGCGAGCGCTTCGAGAATCCCCTGCCACCAGCCTATACCGAAGCCTTCGACGCCATCGCGCGCCAGCACGGCAACCAGGTCCTGGTCGCGGTCGAGGCCGGCCCGGGTGGAAACGACCGGGTCGTCGGATGCCTGCAATTGACCTTCGTTCCCGGGCTCGCGCGCCTCGGCACAACCCGGGCCCAAATCGAGGCCGTCAGGGTTGACCAACGCCACCGCGGCCAGGGCATCGGCGACGCGCTGTTCCGATCCGCGATCGATCTCGCGCGCGAGGCCGGCTGCGGCCTGGTCCAGTTGGCCACCGACAAGTCGCGGCCCGAAGCGCACCGCTTTTACGAACGCCTCGGTTTCATCGCCAGCCACGAGGGCATGAAACTGACGCTCTAGCGTTCCGGCGGCCAGGTCTCGGTGTCCCGGTCCGGGTGCTGGAGGTTCCCGATCCCGGCCAAGCCTTCGGCGGACAAAGTATCCTCGGTGCGCTGTTCCGGCAGGTCGGGCCGTTTCTCGAACCACGGCAGGCGGCTCTCGGTCCCGATCTGGCGTTCCGGCGCCACGCCGTCCGGCCGATCGAGACTGGCGATCGCAAAATTAATCCGATCCGCGTCCAGGTCCTGGATTGTTAGCGGCGTGCCGCAGTCGGAGCAGAAGCCGCGCGCCGCCCCCGGCGAGCTCTTGAAGATCCCGGGTGCGCCGCGGGTCCAGGCGAAGTCGCCCAGCTTGACCGCCGCCAAGGCCGCAAACGGCCCGCCGACCGCCTTCTGGCACATGCGGCAGTGGCAGATATGGGCGCCATAGGGTTCGGCATAGAGCGCATAGCGCCGCGCGCCGCATTGACAGCCGCCACTGTAAAGAGGCTTGCGGGTCTCGGTCATGGCCGGGGGATCTCCCTGCGAAGGTTGAAACGCTCAAGTTATCAGACGTCGCCAACGCAGTCATGGCGTCACCCACGCTGGTAGCGACTCGGTGTGAAATTCTGCCGAAACAAGACCCGAAGCGTCGGACGACTAGGGTGTGGCGAACCCACCTGAAACGTCGAGAATCGCGCCGGTCACGAATTGGGCCTCGTCGGACAGCAGCCACAGCGTGGCGGTCGCGGTGTCGCGAAGCTCGCCCGCGCGTCCAATCGGAGTCCGCTCGAGGATCGAGGGGAGCCAGTCGGGATGATCGGCTGCCCATTGTTGATTTCCCTCGGTCATGATGAGGCCGGGCCGAATGCAGTTTACGCGGATGCCCTCCGGGGCTTGCTCCTTGGCAACCGCCGACGTGAAGGCATCCAGGGCCGCTTTGGAAGCGGCGAAATCGATGTATGAGCCAACACCCCCGTGCCGCGCCGCGCCCGAGGAAATATTCACGATACCGCCGCCCTGTCCGCCGTGGCGCTTGGCCATACGGCGAATCGCCGCTTTGCAACAGAGGAACGGGCCAAGCAAGTTGACATCGAACATGCGTCGCGTCTTCTCGCGATCGAGTTCATCGACAGGACCGCCGCTGCCCATGATCCCCGCATTGTTCACGAGTCCGGTAACGGGACCGAGCCGGTCCGTCGCCTCCTCGAACACCTTCTCGACGTCCGCCTCGTTCGCGACATCGCCCTGCACCGAAACGGCACGGCCTCCGGCACGTTCGATATCTTGGACGACCGCCGCCGCGGCATCCGCCGCGGTGGCGAAATTCACGCAAACAGACCAGCCTCGCGAGCCCGCAAGGCGGCAAATCTCAGCCCCAATGCCACGGCTTCCACCGGTTACAACGAGAACACTCATGTCGACGGCCCCCTCCAGCTCATTCCAATTGAAAAAATATGCGACGGTCCATGTGTGCGGTCAACTTCCAGGTTCGGGGGGAGAACGGCGCCTTCGGCCCGCGCCGAACCCACGACCGCGTCAGCGCTTGCGCACCCAGGGGCGGTCGCCGCGCCGCTCGCGCACGGTCTCGACGCGGATTTCCTGCTCGCCCAGCCAGATCGCATGGCCGCCCTGGCGCCACAGGTCGAAGCGGTCGATCACCAGGTCCGGTCCCTTGCAGCGGCCGCGCACCGGCTCGCGGCTGATGACCAGGCTGGCCACGGCGCAGTCATCGGCCAGCCCACGCCCGTCCCCGCTCAACGCCACGACCTGGCCGCGCGTCCGGTAGATGCAGCCCAGGGGATCGCAGGTAAGCCGCCCCTCCGCCGCGCCGCCCAGGTGTGGCCAGGGTTCCGAATCCTCGAGCCCGAACCGGCGCCGCCAAATGCCGGCGTCGAACCGCCGCAGCTTGGCGCTGGAAAGGTAGAGCCCGTTCGCGCCATCGCGCACCGCCATGAGCTTCGCGTCGCCACTCGCGAGAACGTCCGGCGGCACCGTCAGCGCGGCGGCCATGGCGCCGGCCAAAATCGGCAGCACACCGAGCAACCGCCAGGCACGTCGCCAGAGGCACAGCCACAACCCGCCCAAGGCGATCGATACCAGCGCCGAGAGCGGCATGACCGGGACCAGGCTGACCGCCCCGGGCCAGGCCGCGACCCGGCGCGCGACGGCGAGCATCACCTCGATGCCCCAGCCCATGGGCGTCAGCGCCAAACCCTCGGCGCCGAACGGCATCAACACGAAAGCGGCCAGCGCCCAGGGCATGATCCACAGCGCGGTGAGCGGCACCGCGACCACGTTGGCCGCCAGGCCATACCAGGCGATGCGATTGAAATGGTAGATCCCGAAGGGCGCGGTCGCGAGCCCGGCGACTACCGAGCTAAATGCCGCGCTCGAAACCTGCAGCCCGGCCCAGGCGAAAATCCCGCGCCCGGCGAAGAACCGCCGGCTACGATCGCGCAACATCTCGTAGGCGGCGATCAACGCGGCGACCGCGGCGAAGGACAACTGAAAGCTCGGCGACAGCAGGCTTTCGGGCGCGATCGCCAACACCACCACCGCGGCCCAGGCGACCAGGCGGAACGACAGCGCGTTGCGATCCAGCAGCACGCCGAGCAGCACCAGGCCAACCATTAGGTAGGCACGCTGGGTCGGCACCGTGGCCCCGGTCAGCGCGAGATAGGCGAAGGCGCCGAGACCGGCCGCGACCGCCGCCCACTTCTTGATCGGATAGCGCAGCGCCAGCGCCGGCACCAGCGCCAGGATCGCCCGGACGCTGAAAAACAACAGCCCGGCCACCAGGCCCACATGCAACCCGGAAATGGCGAGCAGATGGGCGAGGCCGGAATTGCGCATGGCCGTGAGAGTCGCTTTGGGGATCGCGCCGCGCGCGCCGGTCATCAAGGCCGCGGCGACAGCGCCGGACTCGCCCGGCAGCGCGGCCAGGATCCGTTCGGAGGTAACCAGGCGCAGGCGCGTCCACCAGGCACGGGAGATGAACGGGACCGCGGTGGTGAAACCGCTCTCCAAGCCC
>CAXMQD010000562.1:0-8321 GCA_964194965.1 uncultured Acidimicrobiia bacterium
ACGACCCGGCTGCTCGACTATGGTGCGCCGGCCAGCCGCGCCGCGCCGCCGGTGCTGGTGGTGCCCTCGCTGATCAATCGCGGCTATATCCTCGATCTCTCGGCGGATTGCAGCCTGCTGCGCTGGCTCGCCGGGCGGGGCCTGCGCCCGTTCCTGGTAGATTGGGATCGACCGGGTCCGGCGGAGCGCGATTTCTCGCTCACCGATTACATCGCCGGCCGGCTCGAGGCCGCGCTCGACGCAGTCCTTGCGGAAACCGGCCGGCGGCCCGCGGTGATCGGCTACTGCATGGGCGGGCTGCTGGCGCTGGCATTGGCGCTGCGGCGCCAGGGCGATGTTGCCGGGCTGGCACTGCTGGCCACGCCCTGGGACTTTCATGCCGGCGCCGGCCCCCAGGGCGCACTCGCGGCCGCCGCCCTGCCGGGGTTGGCGCCGCTGATGGCGGCGCGTGGCGAGCTGCCGGCCGACGCCATCCAGGGACTGTTCGCCGGCCTCGACCCGCAGTTGGTCTTGCGCAAGTTCCTCGCCTTTGCGCGCCTCGATCCGGCGAGCCCCAGGGCCGCCGCCTTCGTCGCGCTGGAGGACTGGCTCAACGACGGCGTCCCGCTCTCGGCGCCGGTCGCGCGCGAATGCCTGGGCGGTTGGTACGGCGACAACACGCCCGCGCGCGGCGCCTGGCGCGTCGCCGGCGAGGTGATCGACCCGGGCCGCCTCGGTTTGCCCAGCCTGTGCATGATCCCGGCCCAGGACCGGATCGTGCCGCCGGCCTCGGCCCAGGCACTGGCAAAGGCGTTGTCCGATGCCGTGCCCGGAACCGAAACCTTGGTGCCCCGGCTCGGCCATATCGGCATGATGGTGAGCGGCGGCGCGGAATCTCAAGTCTGGCGGCCGCTCGCGGACTGGCTGGCGGCGCGGGTGGAGGACACCGGGGGGTAGAAAAATTCGCCTATCCGCAAGCTTGGCTCTTGCGCGAGGCGGGGCAGGGGGACTATATCTAAACCGTATTGTTGCACTGCAACATAAGTCGGACGCCCGGCGGGGCCGCCGAGAGAAAGGGAGACATCCGATCATGACCGAAGTGGTAATCGCGGGCGCCGCGCGCACCCCGGTGGGCGCGTTCAACGGCGGACTGGCCAAGGTCGCGGCCTCGTATCTGGGCACCGTCGCCATCACCGAGGCGATGCGCCGCGCCAAGGTCGCGGCCGAGGAGGTCGACGAGGCGATTCTGGGCCAGATCCTGAGCGCCGGCGCCGGCCAGAACCCGGCTCGCCAGGCGGCGCTGGGGGCCGGCATCCCGGCCGAGAAGACCGCCTATCAGATCAACCAACTGTGCGGCTCGGGCCTGCGCAGCGTGGCGCTCGGCTATCAGGCGATCCAGCTCGGCGATTCGAACATCGTCGTGGCCGGCGGCCAGGAATCGATGAGCCAGGCGCCGCACTGCGCGCACCTGCGCGACGGCACCAAGATGGGCGATTTGAAGTTCAAGGACACCATGATCACCGATGGCCTGATCTGCGCGATCAACGGCTACCACATGGGCAACACCGCCGAGAACGTGGCCAAGAAGTGGCAACTGACCCGCGACGACCAGGACGCCTTCGCGGCCGGCTCGCAGCAGAAGGCCGAGGCCGCCCAGAACGCGGGCCGCTTCGCCGAGGAGATCGTCCCGGTCACCATCCAGACCCGCCGGGGCGACATCGTGGTCGATATCGACGAGTATCCCAAACACGGCACCACCGCCGAATCCCTGGCCAAGCTCCGGCCCGCCTTCGACAAGGAGGGCACGGTCACCGCCGGCAACGCCAGTGGCCTCAACGACGGCGCCGCCGTGGCGGTGCTGATGAGCGCCGAAGAGGCGTCCAAGCGCGGAGTCGCGCCGCTCGCGCGCATCGTCTCCTGGGCGACCGCCGGTGTCGATCCGGCGATCATGGGTACCGGGCCGATCCCGGCCAGCCGCATGGCGCTGGACAAGGCCGGTTGGAGCGTCGACGATCTCGACCTGATCGAGGCCAACGAGGCCTTCGCGGCCCAGGCGCTGGCGGTCAACAAGGACCTGGGCTGGGACCCGGACAAGGTCAACGTCAACGGCGGCGCCATCGCGCTGGGTCACCCGATCGGCGCCTCGGGCGCGCGGGTCCTGGTGACGCTGCTGCACGCAATGGCCGCGCGCGACGCCAAGAAGGGCCTGGCGACGCTGTGCATCGGCGGCGGCATGGGCATCGCCATGTGCGTAGAGCGCGATTAGCGGAAATTCCAGGCACACTCGAACGATAAAGGGAATCAGTCATGGCAGGCGTGGCACTCGTGACCGGCGGCACCCGTGGCATCGGGGCCGCCATCTCCGTGGCACTCAAGGAGGCGGGCTACCGGGTCGCCGCCAGCTACGGCGGCAATGACGAAGCGGCGGCGGCGTTCAAGGAGGCGACCGAAATCGCCGTCTACAAGTGGGACGTCGGCGACTTCGAGGCCTGCAAGGCGGGCGTCGCCCAGGTCGAGGCCGATCTCGGCCCGGTCGAGGTGCTGGTGAATAACGCCGGCATCACCCGCGACGGCATGCTGCACAAGATGACGCCGGAGAACTGGCGCGCGGTCATCACCACCAACCTGGACTCGCTGTTCAACATGACCCGCAACGTGATCGAGGGCATGCGCGGGCGCGGCTACGGACGCATAATCTCGATCTCCTCGATCAACGGCCAGCAGGGCCAGATGGGCCAGACCAACTACTGCGCCGCCAAGGCCGGGCTGATCGGCTTCACCAAGGCGGCGGCCCAGGAGAACGCCTTCAAGGGGATTACCGTGAATGCCATCGCGCCGGGCTACGTCGGCACCGAGATGGTGCGCGCCGTACCCGAGGAGGTGCTCAAGACCAAGATCCTGCCGCACATCCCGGTTGGCCGCCTGGCCGAGCCCGAAGAAGTCGCCCGCTGCGCCGTGTTCCTGGCCAGCAAAGACGCCGGTTTCATCACCGGCTCGACGCTGAGCGTCAACGGCGGGCAATATATGGCGTGAGGGGGGGGTCGGCGCGGGGAGAACGACCCGAAATCGAAAAGCCCTCCCACACTGGGAGGGCTTTTTTATTTTAGGGCCACCCCCCCTACCCGCCCGCGTGTTCCTTATGCAACGCCACCATGGCGGCCATGGACGGGACTTGCCAGTCGGGGGTGACCGCTTCGGGCGGTTTCTTGGTGGCGCCGCCGCCGGCCTTGCCCATGCGCCGGTTGATCCAGATCGAGGTCATGCCGAAGCGGTTCTTGGCCGGGACGTGGTCGTGGAACAGGCTTTGGGCGGTGTGCAGGATCTTCTCCTTGGGCATGCCGAGCTTGCCGAGTTCGGCGAAGGCACGTTCGAAGTGGGCCGGGGCCGGTTTGTAGGAGCCCACGTCCTCGGCCGTGATGATCAGGTCGAAGTCGACGCCGAGCTTGGCGTTGCTGTGGGCAAAGGAAGCGCGGTCGATGTTGGAGACGATGACCAGCTTGTAGTGGTTCTTGAGATAGGCGAGCGCCGCCGCGCTGTCCGGGAACGCCGGCCAGTGCGCGACCGAGGCGCCGAAGATCTTCTCCTCTTCCGCGCTGGCGCTTACCCCGTAATCGGCGGCGACATCGCGCAGGGTGCGTTCCAGCACCTCGGGATAGAGCGTGGCCGGGTGTTCGGCCTCGATCCGGTTCTCGTGGCGGCTGAAGGCCTCGAGCAACTCGTTGTCGTCCGCCGCGATGCCGCGCCCGCCGGCCCAGGCCCGCAGCGCGCTGGCAATGCCGCTCTCCCAGTCGATCAAGGTGCCGTAGCAGTCGAAGGTCAGGGCGTCGAAATCGGTTAGCTTCATGCACGATGCTCCGGATCGGTGTGGGGACTCGGGACTACAGCGGAATCCACGAGAATTTCCGGGTGTAGTGCATGTAGCCGACGTTGACGCCCGCGCGCAGGCCGACCCCGGTGCGGATCGGCGCCTGGATGATTTGGCCGCTCTGCTGATAGTTCACCCCAAGGCCGGCGATGAAGTAGAAGCTGCCGTCGATCGCGGGGAAGCGCTGGAACAGGGAATCTACGTCGGGCAGGTGGTAGATCAGGATGAACATCTTGGAGGCGTCGGCGCCGAAATCGAAGCCGATGGTCGGTCCCTGCCAGTAGACCTGGCGCACCGTGCCGGTCTTGCGGTTAAGCGTACCCTCGCCGTAGCGCACGCCGATGCCGATGGCGCCGCTCGCTTCCTCGCCGATGATGTAGGCGTTGGGCCGGCCTTGGTCGGCGAAGACCTTCTCGATGGCCTTGGCCAACCCTTTCGTGGTGGCGCCGAAGAAGCCCTTCGCTTTGTCGAGGATTTCGTTCTCGGAATAGGTCGTATCCGTGGCTTCCTCCGTGGCCGTCTGGGCGGCGGCGCGCGGAATGCCGGCCGCGATCACGGCGAGCGCCAGGAAGGCGCCGAGGAAAATGCGGTTCAACTGCGTCATGACGTTGGTCCTCATGGCAAAGAGGTAGGTCGGCGAATCGGGACGGCTCATTTTAGCACCGATTGTGGCGCCGGTGTGACCGGCTCCGGCCGCCCCTATTTCGGTGCCTGGGGCACGGTCTCGCGCAGGGCGGGGCGCTGGGTGAAATTCTCGTACCAGGCTGCGAGCTTGGGCCGTCCGTCGCGCCAGTCCGTCTCGGGCACCCGGAAGTCCAAATAGCCAAGCGCGCAGCCGGCGGTGATATGGCCAATAGTAAGCGGATCCGCGAGGGTCGCGGATTCGGCCTCGAACTGATCGAGGGCGCGCGTCACCTTGGCAGTCTGATGGGCGATCCAGCCCTGCCAGCGGAGCTTCTCGGGGCGCCGCACCATCTCCAGCATGCGCAGGATGGCGGCGTCCAGGATGCCGTCGCCGAGCGCCTGCTGGCGCAGCGCGGTCCAGCGCTCCGGGCCCTCGGCCGGGAACAGCTTCGGGCCGTCGTGCAGGCTGTCGAGATACTCGCAGATGACCGGCGAGTCATAGAGAACGCCGCCATCGTCCAGGATCAGCGCCGGCACTTTGCCAAGCGGGTTTTGCTCGGCGATGCCACTGTCGCGGTCCTGAGTATCGGTCGGGATGCGCTCGATGCGTCCGGCGAGGCCGAGCTCGATGGCGGTCACCGAAACCTTACGGACGTAGGGAGAAGTTGGGGAGTAGCGCAGCTTCATGGCGAATCCTCGTATCTGCGTGCCGGCTGGTTTCTAACACCGCGGGATCGGGTCCGAAAGGCTCGCGCCGGGGGCCGCTTTCGCCGCTCCCCATTTCGTTAACTCTCTGTGTTATATCTGGGACCCATGTGGCACGACGTGGTCGATCTGAGGGATTTCTACGAGACCCGGCTGGGCGCCGTGACGCAGCGCATGGTGCGGCGCGAAATTCGCAGGCTGTGGCCCAACTTGGCCGGTCAGCGGGTCTTGGGCCTGGGCTACGCCACGCCCTATCTGCGCCGGTTCCTGCCGGAAGCCGAGCGGGTCTTGGCCTTCATGCCCTCGTCCAAGGGGGTGGTGCACTGGCCGCCCGATGGCCGCGGCCTGACCGCGCTGGTGGATGAAACCGAGCTGCCGCTGCCCGATTTCTCGGTCGATCGGGTGCTGATGGTCCACGGCCTGGAGAGCAGTGAATTTCAGCGCGACATGCTGCGCGAGGCTTGGCGTGTGCTGACCGGCGAAGGGCGGCTGCTGGTGATCGCCCCCAACCGCGGCGGCATTTGGGCGCGGCTCGAGCGCACCCCGCTGGGTTGGGGCGAGCCCTATTCCACCGCGCAGCTTTCGCGCATGCTACGCGACAACATGTTCACCCCAACCCGCTCCAGCCGCGCGCTCTATGTTCCACCGATACGCTCCAACGCCTTCCTGAGTTCGGCGCCAGCCTGGGAACGCTTCGGCAGCCGCTGGTTTCCGACCTTCGGCGGCGTGGTCGCGATCGAGGCTGGCAAGCAGCTCTATGCCGCTACCCTTCAGGCCGAGCGCAAGCGTTTCCGCCGGCCGATCGTGGTGCCCTTCCCGCGGCCCGCCCGTCCGGTCGCCAGCGGCCGGGTCGCCTGAGTCGGCCGCTGGGGGCCGGGCCAAAGCGCTCATTTGCAAGGTTTTCTTTGATTTTGCCGGGGCCGCGGACTATCTCTAGGCGCGCGAAGCACCCCGTAACCGCGAAACTCATCGGCAAGCAGTCCATTTCATGCCCGACGACCCAAAATCCCAACCCGATCTGGCCCAACCCGATCTGGATTTGAACGGCCTGCGAGACCGAATCGACGAGATCGATAGCTCGATCCACGATCTGTTGATGCAGCGATCCGAGGTCGCCCGGCGGATCGGCGCGGCCAAGGACGCGGATTCGGTCTACATGCGGCCCGGGCGCGAGGCCACGGTGTTGCGCCGGTTGATCGCCCGCCACCGGGGCGATTTGCCGCGGGCGTTGCTCGTGCGCATCTGGCGCGAGGTCTTCGCCGCGGTCACCGCCCTTCAGGGTCCCTTCGCGGTTGCGGTCTACGCGCCGGAGGGCAGCTTCGGGTACCGCAATCTGGCGCGCGATCATTTCGGCTGGCGGACGCCGATCACCGCCTACCGTTCCGCCGCTCAGGTGCTTGAAGAGGTCAGCGACGGCCGGGTCACGGTCGGCGTCCTGCCGGTGCCGGTCGCGGATGACGCCAACCCCTGGTGGCGCAGTCTGGCGCGCGACGGCAAGGCGACGCCGCGGGTCGTCGCGCGCCTGCCTTTCGCCGATGTCGAGGCGTCTGGCGCCGCGGGCCCGGCCGCACTGGCGATCTCGCTGGCCGAGCCCGAGGAGACCGGCGACGACCGCGCCTATCTCGTGGTCGAGACCGGCAAACTGGTTTCGCGCGGCAACTTCAAGCAACTGCTGGCCAACGCCGGCTTCGAGGCCCGCGATATCCAGTCCTGGGAGGAGGGCGGCGACCGCTCGCTCAACCTGGTCGAAGTCGAGGGTTTTCTGTCCTCGGACGATGCCCGGCTCGCCCGGCTCATGGAACCGGAGGATGGCACGATCAGCCATGTCTGGGCGGTCGGTGGTTTCGCGGTGCCGCTGTCGGCCGAGCAAATGGCCCGGTCTGGGGACGGGGAGGTTCGCCCATGACCCTGACCCCGCGCCCGGGCATCATGGAGATCGCGCCCTATGTCGGCGGCGAGGCGGCGATTCCGGGGAAGAACCGGGTCATTCGTCTGGCTTCCAATGAGAATCCGCTCGGCCCCAGTCCCCTGGCCTCCGCCGCCTATGTGGCGCTGGAGAAGGCGTTGCACCGCTATCCCGACGGCGGCGCCCGGGTGCTGCGCGAGGCGATCGCGCGCGCCGAGGACCTGGATCCGGCGCGCATCGTCTGCGGCGCCGGTTCGGACGAGCTGATCGCGCTCCTGGTGCGCGGTTACGCCGGGCCGGGCGACCAGGTCCTGTACAGCGCGCACGGCTTTCTGATGTATTCGATCGCGGCGAAGGGCGCCGGCGCCGAGCCGGTCGCGGCAGCGGAGCGCGATATGACCGCGGACGTCGACGCCCTACTGGAACGGGTGAGCGAGAAAACGCGGCTCCTGTTTCTGGCCAATCCGAACAATCCGACCGGCAGCTATCTGACCGAGGCCGAACTGCGCCGCCTGCGCGAAGGTCTGCCCGAGGAGGTGTTGCTGGTGATCGACGCCGCCTACGCCGAATACGCCACCCAGGACGACTACTGCTCCGCCATGGACCTGGTCGCGGAGTTCGACAATGTGGTGGTGACCCGGACGTTCTCGAAAATCCATGGCCTGGCGGCGCTGCGGCTGGGCTGGGCCTATTGCCCACCCGCGGTCGCCGAGGTGCTGCATCGATTGCGCGGGCCGTTCAACGTCAGCCAGGCGGCCCAGGCCGCGGGTGTGGCGGCGATCGGCGACCGCCAGCATGTCGAACGCTCGCGCGCCCACAACGCGCGCTGGCTGGCCTGGACCATCGAACGTTTGTCGGCGCTCGGCTTCGATCCCCGGCCCAGCGCCGGCAACTTCCTGCTGGTGCGCTTCGCCGACGAGCCAGGGCGCTCGGCCGAGGCCGCGCTCGCCCATCTCAAGAAGCACGGCATCCTGGTGCGCGCCGTGGCCGGCTACGGCCTGCCCGATTGCCTGCGCATCACCATCGGCACCGAGTCCGAGAGCCGCGCCGTGGTCCAGGCGCTGGAGGGCTTCGCGGCGCGTGAGGCGGCTGGCGAGGCCGGAACCGCCGCCGGAGCGCGGGCATGAGCCAGGACCCGGCCGGCGAACCCTTGTTCGAGCGGGTCGCGCTGATCGGGGTCGGGCTGATTGGCGCCTCTCTCGCCCAGGCACTTCGCCGCGACGGCCTGGCCGGGCGCATAGA